>NZ_RCOC01000056.1:0-60854 GCF_004307515.1 Pseudomonas sp. Sample_14
CAGCGAAGCAAACCGTAGCCGCTGCGCCCGGATCGATCCCGGAGCGAAGGAACCCGAGCCTGCGAGGGCCGAACGCAGGAGCAAGCCTTTTGGGTTACCTTTTTGGCGTTTGAAAAAGGTGACCCGCCGTAAGGGCGGAACCGTAATCCGCAACACCCGCAGAAACGGATATACACCCAAAACCCCAAGAGCATGGTCGGCCCAAAGGCCGCCAAGCCCCCCTAGACCCGAGCCTGACTCTTACTCCAATCCGTCAAAAGACTATAAGCCACCGCCAACAACGTAGGCCCAATAAACAACCCGATAAAGCCAAACGCAATCAACCCGCCAAACACCCCGAGCAACACAATCACCAACGGCAGATTACCGCCACGGCTGATCAGATACGGCTTGAGCACATTGTCCACGCCACTGATGATGAACGTCCCCCAGATCCCGAGAAAGATCGCCATCCCGTACTCCCCCTTCCACACCAGCCAAGCCGTAGCCGGCACCCACACCAGCGGTGGCCCCATCGGAATCAGACTCAGCATAAACGTGACGATCCCCAGCACCAGCGCCCCAGGGACCCCGGCAATGAAAAAGCCGATCAACGCCAGCACCGCCTGCGCCGCCGCCGTACCAATCACGCCGTTGACCACCCGCTGCACCGTGCCCGCCACCAATTCGATGTAATAACCGGCACGATCGCCAATCAAGCGCTGCAGCAGACTGTGCACAAACGCCGCCAGTCGTGGCCCGTCACGGTAGAAAAAGAACACGAACACCAGGCTCAGCGTCAGCTCGAGAATCCCGCCGCCGATCTGCGCACTGCGCGCCAGCAGCCAGTTACCGACCTGGCCCAGATACGGCTTGATCGAGACCATCAACGCCGCGCCCTGCTGATCGATGCTGTCCCACATCGCCACCAGTCGCTCACCAACCAAAGGCACGCTGCCAAGCCAGGTGGGCGCTTCCGGCAAGCCGTCGACCTGCACATCCTTGATCAATGCCGTGGCATCGCGCACATGATCGGCAAGATTGAAGCCCAGCCACACCAGCGGCGCCGCCACCAGCAACATCCAGCCCAGTGTCAGGATCAACGCGGCCAGCGATTCGCGGCCATTGAGCGCGCGGGTCAACAAACGCATCAGCGGCCAACTGGCGAACGCCAGCACCGCGCCCCAGAACAGCGCCGACCAGAACGGCGCCATCACCCACAGGCTGGCACCGAATAACACCAGCAGCAGAATCTGCACCAGCAGGCGATCGTTATTGAGCATGGAAAGTCCCGGCAAAGTCAGTCAGCGAAAGAGTAGGCGAACACCGCGTGCGTGCTCGCCCGGCACAGCTTATCGCAACAGGTCGATGCGCAGGCCAGAGCCTTCGAGATTGCCGGTTTCCATCCGGGCCGCCCGCACACCCTGAGTGATCAACGCCTGGCGCCAGGCTTCGGCCTTGGGCCCGGAAACCGTGACCCGCAAGGTCGTGTCGAGATTCAGGCCACGGGAAATCAGGCGCAACCAGGTGGCATCCGGCTCATCAGCGAGTTTCGGGAAATCCAGCTCGCCGGTGCTTTTCAACTGGCGCAGCAGGGTCGCCGAGGTCGGCAGCAGTTCGCCCAACGGCGCAGTCGCCTCGAACTGTTCGACATGCAGATAGGCTTTGCGATTGCCGCGAGTGATGCTGTAAAGCGCCACCAGCGTGTTGTCCTTTGGCGCCGCCAGCCGGAGCAACAGATAAGCCTGTTGCTCGTCAGAGCCATACAGCTTGGCGTTGCCGAACACTTCGTTGGCCCACAGGCTGCTTTCGCCGCAATCGCGGGCCTGGCACCAGAACAGCAACTCGGCGTCCTGCTGTTGCAGGGCTTCGCGGGCGGCGGTAAAGGCTTCGGTGGCGGAATGTTCCGGCGGCAACTCGTAGGTTACCGAGGTGGTCTGGCCGCGGGCGGTGACCTGGCCGTCGAAGCGCAACTGGCCGCTGATCTTGCGGATCGAGCCCAGCGGGTAGATGCGCTCCAGCTCGGCCGCAGGGCGATAGTCGACGATCTGTGCGTCGGCCAGACGCGGCACGATTTGCAGATCCTGGCTGCCCGGCACATCGGCAGCGAAGGACAAGGAGCTGAAGCAGCACAGCGCGAAAAGACTGAGTGGCCGCATAGTCAGGCTCACCGGACGGTCATGGCTGGGCGGGTCGGGGTCGCAGCGGTATAGAAATCCATCAGTTTGTCTCCTGTTTCAACCCGCCCAGCCTCGGCAGTTGCCGGTAGCAAGTCAAGGCATGGCGAAGAAGCGATTGAAACAGTCTGCTACAAGACCTGCACCAGCCTCGTCATTCAGGTGCAGATGATGCCCGCCCGGCAACTGTTCGTGACTGAAGGGTAGACGCTGCAGCAACTCAGGATGCCTGGCCAGCATGCCATCCGCCGCGACCACCAGATGCGCCGGGCAACTGACGCGCGCGGCAAACGCCATTGCCTGTTCTTCCGTCAGGCGCAGCGGCGATGGCAGGGTCAGGCGATTGTCGGTGCGCCAGGTGTAACCGCCGGGCACCGGCATCAAACCGCGCTGGGCCAACAGTTCGGCGGCCTCGCGACTGACTGCCACCAAGCCTTTCATCCGCGCCTCGATGGCACGCTCAAGGGTGGTATAGACCGGTTTGCGCTTTTCGCGCAGATCAAGTTGCGCCTGCAGGGCCATGCCCATGCGCTCGGCGGCGTTTTCGCCTTTGTCTGTCGGAGGAATCACGCCATCGATGAGCGCCAGATGGCTGATGCGTTCAGGCAGCGAACCGGCCAGCACCATCGAGACAATCGCACCCATCGAATGCCCGAGCAGGCCGAAACGCTTCCAGCCCAACTGCTCGGCGACTTGCAGCACATCATGGGCGTAGTCCCACAGGGCATAACCGGCGCCGCTTGGCCGATGAGCGGAATGACCGTGGCCGGCCATGTCCAGCGCGACGATACGCAAACCGTGGAGCTTCGGCGCCAGCCGCGCGAAGCTGTTGGCGTTGTCGAGCCAACCGTGCAACGCGATCACCGGCAAGCCGTCCTCGGGGCCGAACAGATGCGCGGCCAACTCGATATGCGGCAGGTTCAGGCGCACTTCTTCGCAGGTCGGGCTCATGCGCAATCCTTGTTCTGCCGCTGTTCCCAGCGCATGAACAGATTCTTGAGCAGCCGAGCCGTGTCCTGCGGGCGCTCCAGCGGAAACATGTGCCCGCCGGGCATGCTCAGCGCCTCGCCCTGGGGCAGGCGCGAGACGAAACGTGTGTGATGGCGCATGACCACCCGGCTCTTGTGCCCGCGCACGATGGCCAGTGGCACCTGCAACTGGCGGGTGCGCCCCGGACTGGTGTGCGGCACGCCGCGATAAATGCTGATTTCCGTGGCTGGGTCAAAACGCAGACGCAGCTTGTCGTCGACCTGATGCAAACCGTGTTGCAGGTAGGCATCGAAGCATTCCGGATCGAAGCCGCGAAACAGGGTTTTGCCGGAAAAGTAACTGCGTGCACTGTCGAGATCGGCGAACTCTTCACGGCGTCCGAGGGTGCGCCCGGCCGGGGTCAGCCGGTCGATGAAACCAAAACGCTTGGCCGCGCGAATCACCCACTGATCGGTGCGGGTCAGCACCGGCGAGTCGAGCATCACCACGCCGCGATACAGCTCGGGACAGCGCAACGCCGCGTGCAAGTGCAGCAGACCGCCAAAGGAATGGCCAACGCCCCACACCGGCTGTTCCTGCAGCTCGAGGTGATGGATCAGTTCATCGACCAGGTTGTACCAGTTGTCGTCCGCCGGAAAACGCGGGTCATGGGCGTGCTGCTCCAGATGCACGACCCGATACTCCGGCGCCAGCGCCGCGAACAACTTGCCATAGGTCCCCGAAGGGAAGCCGTTGGCGTGGGCGAAAAAGATCGGTTGCGACATGCGGGCAAATCCATGAGCGGGAATCGTGGCGTTGATTGTCCGCAAGAGCCGGCGTCGCAGCAATGACTGTAAGTGCCAGGAATGATGACAGTCCGGTCAGGGTGATGTGCATCAGCGAGACCGCTGCCCCCTCACCCCAGCCCTCTCCCCCAAGGGGGCGAGGGGGAAAGGGAGCAGATCGGGGGAGTGTCCGGGACCTGAGCTCGACTCGAATTATCAGGTCGACGAGGATCGCGAAAACCACACGGCAGGCCCCCTCTCCCTCTGGGAGAGGGCTGGGGTGAGGGCTCGACCTGACGGAACCCGACAGATGTCAACGCAGCGGCGGCTGTTCCCCCAGCGGCACCACCGCCATGGTCAGGCGCGATACGCAACTGGCCTTGCCTTCGTCGCTGGTCAAACGGATGTCCCAGACATGCGTGGTGCGCCCGATATGGATCGGCGTGGCCACCGCCGTCACCCGCCCACTGCGCAAACCGCGCAAGTGATTGGCGTTGATCTCCAGGCCGACGCAATAGAATTTACTGGCATCGATGCACAGATAACTGGCCATCGAACCCACGGTTTCCGCCAGCACCACCGATGCGCCGCCATGCAGCAGGCCGTAAGGCTGGTGGGTGCGATGGTCGATGACCATGCTCGCGGTCAGCGACTGTTCGTCGAAGGCTTCGAAGCGAATATCCAGCACTTCGCCAATGGTGTTCTTCTGGATTGCGTTCAACTGTTCGATGTCGGGAGTAGTACGCCACAAGCTCATCGCAGACTTCCTTTGTTGTTGTAATCGATGCTCAATCCTGCCACAGCACCGCCTCGCTGCGCGCGCTCCATTCTTCGAAGCGTGCGCCGTAGCGGTCTTCGATGACGTTGCGTTTGATTTTCAGGGTTGGCGTGAGGAAGCCGTTATCCACCGCCCAGTTGTCCTTGACCACCACCAGCCGGCGCAGGCGTTCGTGCTTGTCGAGGGCGGCGTTGACCTCTTCCAGCAGCTTTTCCAGGCTCGCGTGCAGACTGGCACGAGGCTCTTGCTGATTGACCGTCGACAGCACGCACAACCCCAGCGGTGCACTCAGGCCATCGCCCACCACGCACACTTGTTCGATGCGTGAATGCACGGCCAGACGGTTTTCGATCGGTGCCGGCGCGACGTATTTGCCTTTGCTGGTCTTGAAGATTTCCTTGAGTCGCCCGGTCAGGCGCAGGCGCCCTTCGCTGTCCTGCTCACCCTTGTCGCCGGTGCGCAGAAAGCCGTCTGCGGTCAGCGTCTCGGCGGTTTTCTGCGGTTCCTTGAAATAGCCGAGCATGTTGGCCTGGCTGCGCACCTGCACTTCGCCGGACTCATCGATGCGCACCTCGACTTCCGGGCACGGCTGGCCGATCCAGCCCTGTTTGTATCGCCCCGGCAGGCAGATATGCGAATAGCCGCAGCCCTCGGTCATGCCGTACACCTCCAGCACATCGAGGCCGAGTTTCTGATACCAGGCGAGCAAGGTCTGCGGTACCGGCGCGGCGCCGGACAACGCCACGCGCAAGGCATCCAGGCCGAGCCCGGCCAGCACTTTGTGCCCGACCCGCTTGCCGATGAAGGGCAGCCCGAGGAGAAAATCCAGGCGCTGCGCCGGGATCTTGCCGTAAACACCCATCTGGAATTTGGTCCAGATACGCGGCACGCCGAACATTGCCGTAGGCCGCGCGCGCTGCAGATCGGTGATGAAAGTCTCGAGGCTTTCGGCGAAGAACACGGTCTGCCCGGTATAGATCGAGGCCAATTCGACAAACATGCGCTCGGCAACGTGGCACAGCGGTAGATACGACAGCAGCCGATCGTTCTCGTTGAGCCCGAACAGCTGCGTGCCGCGACTGGTGGCGAAACCAAGATTGGCGAAACTGTGCATCACGCCTTTGGGCAGGCCGGTGGTGCCGGAGGTGTAAATGATCGTCGCCAATTGCTCGGCGGCGGGACGCGGATCGTCCTGGATTGGCGAACAGCTCTGCAGATCCGCCCAGCTGTAATCGAACTCGCCTGGCGGATGCAGCGGCAGGCTGATGGTCGGCAAACCCGTCGGCACGCCTTGCGCCATGCCCGCCCAGTCATCGAGCTTGCCGATGAACGCCAGCGCACTTTCCGAGTGAGTCAGCACCTGCGCCACGGACTCGGCGGTGAGATTGGGGTACAGCGGCACCGACACATGCCCGGCCATCCAGATCGCCAGATCGGCGATGATCCAGTGCGCGCAGTTTTTCGAGATCAGCGCAATGTGGCTGCCGGGCGGCAGCTCCCGTGCGCGCAACCAGTGCGCGGCGCAGCGGGCCTGATGGCCGACATCGGCCCATGTCAGCGTCTCGACCTGACCGCCACCGATGGGCTGCACCAGAAAGCGCTGGCGCGGGTGCCGGGCTTCCCGTTCGTAGAACACGTCCAGCGGCAAACGGAAGGCGGCAGACATGCGACTCGCTCCTGTTTTTTTGGTCTGGAGCAAGAGTAGTCAACCAAGCAAGTGCTTGGTTGGAATTTTCAAACAAATAATTTCACGGATTGGCAGAAATCAATGTGGGAGCGAGCCTGCTCGCGAATGCAGTATGTCAGCCCCAAAAAGGGTGAATGACACGCCGCCTTCGCGAGCAGGCTCGCTCCCACAGGGATATGGCGTTAAGGGTGCTTGAGGCTGTTGAGCTTCATCGAGCCAATCAGCAGCTCACTGTGCTCAAGCTCCGCCAGGCCCGCTGTACTGACCTTCTCCGACGGATGCCCGGCGCCGTGCTGCAGATAGCTGAGCAGATCGCCCACCAACGGGTTGTGGCTGACCAGCAGCACATTGCTCACCGCGACCAATTGCTCGGCCACCTTGTCCGGATCGCTCTCCGGCGTCAGCCACTCGACCGTACGGATCTCCGGCTCGAACCCCAGCGCCTCGCGCACGATCTGCGCGGTTTGCTGCGCGCGCAGATAAGGGCTGGCGTAGATCGCCGTCAGCGGCTGGCCCATCAGATGCGCCGCGCTGCGCAGGACTTCTTTACGACCATGCTCGGTCAGCTCGCGCTCGGAATCGATTTTCGAGCCGTGAGGCACCGCCTCACCATGACGCAATACCCACAGTTTCATAGTTTGGGCTCCTCATCGCGCACCGGATGCGCGGCCGGGGCGACGGTGTGCGGCGCTTCCCCTTCCGGGGTGCGCGGCGCTGGCCAGTCGGCGAACGGCCAAGGCTTCTGGTCACTGTGGAACGTGCCGAAGCGGCCGATCTGCGCGAGGAACTGGCTGAGGCTGTCGCCAAAATTCATCAGGCTGGCGCTCGGTGCGCCGTAGATCAGGCGGTAGATCAGTTGCACCAAGACCACCGCGCCGAGGATGAACTGCGCGACTTGCCAGACCAGCAGATAAACGATCATCCACAACACCCGCAGGAGGATGGATTCGTACTGGGTTTCGCTTTTCGGATCGTTCATGGCTTGCTTCCTGTCCGTGTAACAGCTGTATCAGTTGAAACCGCTGGTGGAAATAAAGTCGACGTCGGTTTTCGGCTCGGCACGCATCAGTAGACCGATCACCTGCTCCAGCGTGCGTCCTTCGAACAGGATCGCGTGCAGCCCGGCGACCAGCGGCATGTACACGCCGACTTCCTGGGACTTGGCCTTGAGCACCTTGAGGGTGTTGACCCCTTCGGCGACCTCGCCAAGACGCGACACCGCTTCGTCGAGGCTCAAGCCCTGACCGAGGGCGAAGCCGACCTGGTAGTTGCGGCTCTTGGGTGACGAACAGGTGACGATCAGATCGCCGACCCCGGCCAGACCAAGGAAGGTCATCGGGTTGGCGCCCTGATTCACCGCAAAGCGGGTCATCTCGGCCAAGGCGCGAGTGATCAGCATGCTCTTGGTGTTCTCGCCCATCTCCAGCGCCACCGCCATGCCGGCGATGATCGCGTAAACGTTTTTCAACGCCCCGCCCAGCTCGACACCGAAACGGTCGGCGCTGGCGTAGACGCGGAAGGTGCGCCCGTGCAGGGCGGCTTGCACCGCTTTGCACAGTTCTTCGTCTTCACTGGCGACCACCGTGGCGGTCAGTGCGTGCTCGGCGATTTCCCGCGCCAGGTTCGGACCGGACAACACGCCGATGCGCGCCTGCGGGGCGATCTCTTCGAGAATCTGGCTCATCAGCTTGAAGGTCTGCGCTTCGATGCCTTTGGTCAGGCTGACCAGCATCTTGCCGCTCAAACGCTCGGCGTGGGCGGCAAGTACCGTGCGCAACGCGCTGGATGGCAGCGCGACAAAGCACAGATCGCAGGCATCGAGAGTGGCTTGCAGGTCGGTGACAGCAGTCACGCCCGGGAGAATCTTGATGCCTTTGAGATAACGCGGGTTTTCGCGGTTGACCCGGATGGCCTCGGCCTGCTCGGGGTCACGCATCCACTGAAGGACTTGATGGCCGTTCTCGGCCAGCAGATTGGCCACGGCGGTACCAAAACTTCCGCCTCCCAGGACCGCAATCGGGCGCTGATCAGTCATATGCAATCCGTTAATCCATACCAGTGGCGATGCCGGGCATTATACGGGGCGACCCGATGGCGGCCAGCCCCAGCAACAATTACCGACATTTGTAGGAAGAAGACCAATAAAACCTAGGAAAATGCCTGCAACGTCACTGGAAAAGTCGCCGCCCTCGGTTAACATGCGCGCCAATTCTTCTCTCTGCAGGCTGTGTCGTGTTTTCTGGCCCTCCTCCCCCGCGCTCGCCGCTGCTCCTGGCGCTGCTGTTCAGCCCGCTGGTGCTGGCGGACGATCTGTTCGTCGACAGCCAGACGCTGCCGCAGGTGCTTACCGCCACGCGGCTGAAGCAGACGCCGGCGGAAGTGCCCGGGAGCATGACCGTTCTCGACAGCGAACTGATCAGCGCCAGCGGTGCCCGCGACATCAGCGAGCTGCTGCGGCTGGTGCCGGGAATGATGGTTGGCAGCATCAACGGCAATCAGCCGGCGGTGAACTACCACGGCACCAACGCCAGCGAAGCGCGGCGCATGCAGGTGTTGATCGATGGCCGTTCGGTGTACCGCGCCGGCCTGGCGACGGTGGACTGGAGCGATATCCCGGTAGCGATGGAAGACATTGACCGGATCGAGGTGTTTCGCGGCCCGAACACGGTCAGCTACGGCGCCAACGCGCTGATGGCGGTGATCAACATCATCACCCGCCACCCGGCCGACAGCCATGGCACGCGTTTGAAGATCACGCGCGGCCAGCGTGGCATCAACGACTTTTATGCCAGTCAGGGCACCGGTTGGGACGGCGGTGATCTGCGCCTGTCGCTGTCCGGCCAGGAAGACGACGGTTTCGACAGCGACCGCAACGGCGCCGATTATCGCGACAGTCGACGCTTGAATCGTCTGAGCCTGGCGGTCAGCCACGACCTCAATGAAGGGCAAAGCCTCGACTGGCAGCTCAACGCCAAGGACGGCAGCAATCAGCGACCTTATACCTACCGCCCGGTGTTCTCGGGGATTACCGACGCCGGGAACAATTCCGACGTGGTGGCCAAGGATTACGCCGGTTCGGTGCGCTGGAACCTCGATATCAACCCCGAACACAGCCTTTATGTGCAAGGTTCGGCGCAGCACTGGGATCGACAGCAAGTCTGGCGCGCCTGCGATGCCGAGGTGTCGTTCAGCCCCGAGCTGGCGCAGCTGTGGCAGCTCAACCCGAATTACACCGAACGGCTGGCGCGCAACATCAACCAGTTCACCGGCCCCGGCGCGGCACCCGGCACGCCGCAGGAAATGGCGCTGGCCAATCAAGTGCTCGAGCAATGGCGCAACGGCGCCAGCCGGACCTTGTGCGGCGATATCGACCAGAGCGCCCGCGAATCGCGCTACGACCTCGAACTGCAGGACACCCTCAGCCTGTCCGACAGCCTGCGACTGGTCAGCGGCCTCAACTACCGCTACGACCGCGCCGATTCCGAGACCTATTTCAACGGCACCCTCGACGACACCACCTGGCGCGCCTTCGGCCAACTGGAATGGCGCGCCACCGAGCACTGGCTGGTGCAGGGCGGAGCGATGTTCGAAGACACGCAACTGATCGGCAGTTCGCTGACCCCGCGCTTCGCGGTCAACTACCTGATCAACCCGCGTCATGGCCTGCGCGCGGTGTACTCGGAAGCGATCCGCTCGCCGGACATGTTCGAGAACAACGTCAACTGGAGCTATCAGGTCAGCAACCTGCGACCCTCGGCCTACGGCCAGTCGTCGGCGCGCTATTTCGTCAAGACCCGTGGCCCCGGTGATCTCGATCAGGAACACATGCGCTCGCGCGAGTTGGGCTACAACGGTTACTTCGCCGAACTCGGACTGGCCGTCGACGTGAAGCTGTTCTACGACGAAATCACCGGGATGATCAGCGAACCGCTGCGCAACAATCAGTACATCGCCAGCAACGCCAACAGCTCGCGCTTTCGCGGCACCGAAACGCAACTCGACTGGCGCCTCAGCAGCGCCGACCGTTTGCGTTTGACCTACGCCTTCGTCGACGCCGAGGCGAGCAATCCGCTGGACCAGCAGTTGACCTCGCGCAACAGCGGTTCCGCCGGTTGGCTGCGCAATTGGGGCCATGGCTGGAACAGCGCCCTCTTCTATTACGGCGACAACGCGCTCAACGGCTATCGCTTCGAACGCGTCGACACGCGCATCGCCAAACGCATCGCCATTGGCAAAGCTCAGCTGCAATTGGCCGGCGTGCTGCAACAGCGCCTCGATCATCAGCCGAACACCTTCGTCGACAATAATTACGATGAACGCCGGGTGATGTATTTCAGTGCCGAGCTGGAGTTCTAGGATGCGCACCGGCCCGTCACGGAAGACGCCCACCCTGGGCCACTGGCTGGCCGGGCTCTGCCTGTTCATGACTGCGTGGCTGCACGGCGTCGCGGTGCAAGCGGCGGACATTCTATTGACCGGCGCCGAGGAAAGCCCCGGCGTGCAGGCCTTCGTGCAAGCGCTGAGTGAACTGCGCCCGACCGACAACGTGCGGTTCCAGCCGCTGGCGAGTTTGCCGGCACCGGGCAAATTACCGACCAGTCTGCGCTTGATCCTGCTCGATCTGCCCAGCCTCGACTGGCGTCTGCAAGACTCACAAGGCCCGTCGACGCTGGTGTTGCGCATCAGCCGCTTGCAGGCGCGCCAGCGTTTCGCCGATGCCCAACCGGCGCGCCTGAGCCTGCTCTGGAGCGACCCGCCGCTGAGCCGGCAATTGCAACTGATCCGGCGGATCTTGCCGCAGGCGCGGCGGGTCGGCGTGCTGTTCGATGAGCACGGCGAATTCCTCATTGACGAATTGCGCGCGGCTGCGCGGCCGCTGAACCTGGAGATTGTCAGCCAGCGCTGGGACAACATCCACGACAGCCGTCCGCTGCAAGCGGTGCTGAAACGCAGCGATGTGCTGCTCGGCCTCGACGACCCCGATCTGTACAACTCGCAAACGGCGAAAAACCTCTTGCTCAGCAGCTACTCGCGTCAGGTTGCGCTGATCGGCCCCAACATTGCATTCGTTCGCGCTGGCAGCCTCGCCAGTACCTACAGCGACCAGAGCGACTGGCTGGCGATTCTCGACCATTTGCTCGATCAGCCCACCAGCGCATGGCCGCGAACGCTTTACCCCGCTCGTTTCAAAGTCTCAAGTAATGCGCAGGTGGCTCGTTCTTTAGGCATCGAACCGCAGAATGAAGCATCTGTCGCCAGTGCCTTGGCCGAAGGAGAGCGCCGCCCATGAGTTTTCGTCGTCGTTGGGACATCAACACCCGCACGCAGCTGATCAGCCTCGGGCCGGCGCTGTTGCTGACGTTGCTGTTGATCAGCTTCTTTACCTTCGTGCGCATCCAGGACTTGCGTCAGGAGCTGAACCACACTGGCCAGTTGATTGCCAACCAACTGGCGCCTGCCACGGAATACGGGGTGATCTCCGGCAACAACGAAGTGCTGGAAAGCCTGCTCAAGGCGACACTGGCCACGCCCAACGTGCGTTTTCTCGAAGTGCAGGACAGCGCCAACCGGATTCTGGTGTATGTCGAACAACCGGCCGACAGCCACAGCCGCCCGCATCAGGTTGAAGTGTTCCAGGCGCCAGTGCGTTTGCAGCGGATCGCCTTACATAACGACTTCTTCCAGGACGGCAAGGTCAGCAACAGCACCGCCGGCGAGGATTATCTGGGGCGAGTGATCGTCGGGCTGTCCAATGACGCTTTCAGTCAGCGCCAGCAGGAGATCCTGTTCAAGGCCGGGATTCTCGCGCTGTTCGCCCTGCTCTTCACCTTCGTCGTCGCCCGCCGTTTGGCCGGCAGTCTGTCGCAGCCGATCCGCGACATCGGCGATGCGGTCAAGGCGATTCAGGAAGGCGATTACAAAACCCCGCTGCCGATTGTCGATGACACTGAACTGGGTGCGCTGTCGCAACACATCAATAACCTTGCTCAGGCGCTGGAACAGGCCAGCCGCGAACAGCAGCAGGCGATGGCGCAACTGATCCAGACCCGCGAAGAAGCGGAAAAGGCCAACAACGCCAAATCGGATTTTCTGGCGATGATGAGCCATGAACTGCGCACCCCCATGAACGGTGTGCTGGGCATGTTGCAATTGCTCGAAACCACCGAGATGACCGAGGAGCAGGTCGAATACGCCGCACTCGCTTCGGAGTCGACCGAGCACTTGCTCAAGGTCATCAATGACATTCTCGACTTCTCGCGGATCGAACGTTCGGAGCTGGAGCTTGAGCACATCCCGTTCAACCTCGCCGAGCTGATCGGCGCCTGCGCGCAGTCGTTCCAGCACAGCGCGGTGCAGCGAGGCCTGGCGCTGAATCTGCGCATTCCCGACGACATGCGCGGCTTGCAGGTGCAGGGCGATCCGACGCGGATCCGGCAGATTCTGGTCAATCTGGTCGGCAATGCCTTGAAGTTCACCGAGCAGGGCCGAGTGAGCATCGAGGCGCAATGGCAGTCGCTGGACCATGACCTGCTGTGGTTCACCTGCTCGGTGCGCGACAGCGGCATCGGCATTTCTTCGGAGAGTCTGGAGCTGATGTTCAATGCCTTCCAGCAGGCCGACAGTTCGATCTCCCGTCGTTACGGTGGCACCGGTCTTGGTCTGCCGATCGCGCGGACTTTGGCCGAACGTATGGGCGGCACCTTGCGCGCGCAGAGTGAGGAAGGACGCGGTTCGGTGTTCACTCTGGAAATTCCATTGGCGCTCTATAAGCAGGCAATGCCGGCGCTGGCCGCGCCGCGCACCCTGAACGGTAGTGGTCAGGGCGAAGGACGCCATGTGTTGCTGGTCGAAGACAACCCGGTCAACCAGACCGTGATCGAAGCGATGCTGCGCAGCCTCGGCTTTGCGGTCAGCGTGGCGACCGATGGCGCGCAAGCGGTGCGCAGTGCCGAGGGTGGCGAATTCGAAGTGATTCTGATGGATTGCCGGCTGCCGATCATCGACGGCTACGAGGCCACGCGGCAGATCCGCGACCTGCCCGGACGCCGCGATGTGCCGATCATCGCGCTGACCGCCAACGCCTTGCAGGGCGATCGCGAAACCTGTCTGGCGGCGGGGATGAACGATTACCTGGCCAAGCCGTTCAAACGCAATGACCTGCAGCAGATTTTGCAGCGCTGGGTGTCGTAGTGTGGGCCTTTCGACCATCTGCGACTGGCGTGAAAAGCGAAAGTGCGGCAGTCTTAGGCACCCGAACGAGCCCCAAAAGGGGCTTGATTAAAAATTTCAGTGCACAAGTGTACATTCATGTCCTTGGTGCTGTGACTTTCACCACAACGCAATAGTCTATGAGTAGGCTGCCGGTTCGAGGCATGAACGCCTTGAACGGTCGGGAAGATCTGCCCCACCTGCCGCATGGGATTATTGAGGAGCTCGCATGACCAAACAAAACGCCTTTACTCGGGAAGACCTGCTGCGCTGCAGTCGCGGTGAGCTGTTCGGCCCAGGTAACGCGCAACTGCCCGCCCCGAACATGCTGATGGTGGATCGCATCACCCATATCAGCGAAGAAGGCGGCAAGTACGGCAAAGGTGAATTGGTCGCCGAGCTGGATATCAACCCTGACCTGTGGTTCTTCGCCTGCCATTTCGAAGGCGATCCGGTGATGCCGGGCTGCCTGGGTCTGGATGCCATGTGGCAACTGGTCGGCTTCTTCCTGGGCTGGCAAGGCCTGCCGGGCCGCGGCCGTGCGCTGGGTTCGGGCGAAGTGAAATTCTTCGGTCAGGTGCTGCCGACCGCGAAGAAAGTCACTTACAACATTCATATCAAACGCGTCCTCAAGGGCAAGCTGAACATGGCCATCGCCGATGGTTCGGTCAGTGTCGACGGACGCGAAATCTACACCGCCGAAGGCCTGCGCGTCGGCGTGTTCACCTCCACTGACAACTTCTAAGGGTTATTCGCATGCGCCGCGTCGTTATCACTGGTCTGGGCATCGTTTCGTGCCTGGGCAATGACAAAGAGACCGTCTCCGCTAACCTGCGTGCAAGCCGCCCTGGCATCCGGTTCAACCCGGAATATGCTGAAATGGGTCTGCGTAGCCAGGTTTCCGGCTCCATCGACCTCAACCTTGAAGAGCTGATCGATCGCAAGATCTATCGCTTCGTCGGCCATGCAGCGGCTTACGCCTACCTGGCCATGAAAGACGCCATCACTGACTCCGGCCTGACCGAAGAGCAGGTGTCCAACCCGCGTACCGGCCTGATCGCCGGTTCCGGCGGTGCCTCCACGCTGAACCAGATGGAAGCGCTGGACATCCTCCGTGAGAAAGGCGTGAAGCGCGTTGGCCCGTACCGTGTAACGCGGACCATGAGCAGCACCGTTTCCGCTTGCCTGGCCACGCCGTTCAAGATCAAGGGCCTGAACTACTCCATCGCTTCTGCCTGCGCCACCAGTGCTCACTGCATCGGTACCGCCATGGAACAGATCCAGATGGGCAAGCAGGACATCGTCTTCGCCGGTGGCGGTGAAGAAGAGCACTGGAGCCAGTCGTTCCTGTTCGACGCGATGGGCGCTCTGTCCAGCAAGCGCAACGACACCCCGGAACAAGCTTCCCGCGCCTACGACAAGGACCGCGACGGTTTCGTCATCGCTGGCGGCGGCGGCATGGTTGTCGTCGAAGAGCTGGAACACGCTCTGGCCCGTGGCGCGAAGATCTACGCCGAGATCGTTGGCTACGGCGCAACGTCCGATGGCTACGACATGGTCGCCCCGAGCGGCGAAGGCGCGATCCGCTGCATGCAGCAGGCGCTGTCCACCGTCGACACCCCGATCGACTACCTGAACACCCACGGCACTTCGACTCCGGTCGGCGACGTCGCGGAAATGAAAGGTGTGCGTGAAGTGTTCGGCGACAAGGCTCCAGCGATCAGCTCGACCAAGAGCCTGTCCGGTCACTCCCTGGGCGCCGCCGGCGTGCACGAAGCGATCTACTGCATGCTGATGATGGAAGGCAACTTCATCGCCGGCTCCGCCAACATCGACGAGCTCGACCCGGAAGTGGCCGATCTGCCGGTGCTGACCAAGACCCGCGAGAACGCCACCGTCAACACCGTGATGAGCAACAGCTTCGGCTTTGGCGGCACCAACGCCACGCTGGTACTGAAGCGCTGGGAAGGCAAGTAATTCCCCACCGCTGAGCCGCACATGAAAACGCCCCGACTGGTTCGGGGCGTTTTTTTTTTGGCCTGCAGAAAATAGCAGGTACACCGCAAAACCCTGTGGGAGCGAGCCTGCTCGCGAATGCGATATTGATCGTTCCCACGCTCTGCGTGGGAATGCAGCCCGTGACGCTCCGCGTCACTGGACGCGGAGCGTCCCCAGAGGCATTCCCACGCGGAGCGTGGGAACGATCAAAGACAGGGATCCAGAGCGTTCTGGAGATGAAACTTCTGTCATGAAACTTACCGCCCTGCGACCGAATGTCGCGGTTTACGCGGCCTCCAGCTTTGTTGCGAAATCCGCAACAACACCTTGCGCCAATTGGCGGTTTACTTAGCTGACTAACAAATCCTATAACAGAGTCCTGCACACGCCTTGGTGCAGTAACTTGAGATTTGGAGCTAGCAGATGACTGTAAAAGTAACTGAACGCGACGATTCACACATGTCCCACGAAGGCCTGGCCGCCGGCATCCGTATCTGGGATGTGCATCAACAAGACTTGCTGGTCGGCATGTTCCACAACGAAATAGATGCCCATAACTACAAGGCCGAACTGGAAGTGCAGGAACAGCAAAGAGAACTGAAGTCCGCCTGAAACAACACAGCATTTGAAAACGACAAACCCCGCCATGAGCGGGGTTCGTCGTTGTTACAGCCGTGGATTTACCACATCAGATCGTCAGGGATCTGGTACGCCGCGTACGGATCGTCCTCAGCGTTGACCTCTTCGGTCTGCACGTTGAGCTGAACGATGCGCTGCGGGTCGCGCTCCTGGATCTTCAGCGCCGCTTCACGGGGAATCACTTCATAGCCGCCGTTGTGGTGCACGATCGCCAGCGAACCGCTGCTGAGCTTGTTGCGCATCAGCGTGTTGACCGAGATGCGCTTGACCTTCTTGTCGTCGACGAAGTTGTAGTAGTCCTCGGTGGTCAGCTTGGGCAGACGGGAGACTTCGATCAACTGCTTGACCTGCGCAGCGCGGGCCTTGGCCTCGGCCTTCTCCTGCTGCTGACGGTTCAGCTCCTGGTCGCGCTTGACCTTCTCGGCCATGGCTTCCTGGGCGGCGCGCTGCTGCGAATCGTCCAGCTCGGCCTGGCCTTTGTGGGCCAGGCGTTGTTGCTTCTGCTTGTCTTTGCTGACCTGCTTGGCCTGCTTTTGGTTGACCAGGCCTGCTTTGAGCAACTGGTCGCGAAGGGAAAGGCTCATCAATGCTTACTCACTTGGGCAACGGCTCAGCCGCAGCTGGGCTCATTCTTTTCCTGGCGTTTGGCTTCGCCCCACAGGGCGTCCAACTCTTCGAGGGTGCAATCTTCCATGGGACGATGGGTGTCGCGCAATGCCTGTTCGATAAAACGGAAACGTCTTTCAAACTTGCCATTGGCGCCGCGCAGGGCGGTTTCCGGATCGACCTTCAAATGCCGGGCCAGATTGACCACGGAAAACAGCAGATCGCCGATCTCGTCGGCCACCGCCACCGGATCATTTTCCGACATGGCTTCGAGCACTTCATCGAGCTCTTCGCGGACCTTGTCGAGGACCGGCAAGGCATCCGGCCAGTCGAAACCGACCTGCCCGGCGCGCTTCTGCAACTTGGCTGAGCGCGACAGTGCCGGCAAGGTGGCCGGCACATCATCAAGCAAGGACAACTGCTCGGGCGCAGAGGCTTTCTCGGCGCGCTCTTCGGCCTTGATCTCTTCCCAGCGCTGCTTGACCTGTTCTTCGCTCAAGCACGGCACGTCGAGCGGCGCGTACAGGTCGCCCGTCGGAAACACATGCGGATGACGGCGGATCAGTTTGCGCGTGATGCTGTCGATCACCCCCGCAAATTCGAACCGCCCCTCTTCCTTGGCCAACTGGCTGTAATACACCACCTGAAACAACAGATCGCCCAACTCGCCTTGCAAATGGTCGAGATCGCCACGCTCGATGGCATCCGCCACTTCATAGGCTTCTTCGAGGGTGTGCGGGACGATGGTCGCGTAGGTTTGCTTGATGTCCCACGGGCAACCGAACTGCGGATCGCGCAGGCGGGACATCAGGTGGAGCAGGTCTTCGAGGCTGTACATCATTTTTCTGTCTCACCACAAAACCATTGTGGGAGCGAGCCTGCTCGCGAAAGCGCTGTGTCTGCAACAAAGATGTCGACTGACACGCCCTCTTCGCGAGCAGGCTCGCTCCCACAGGGAACAATCAATTGCATCACGGGGTACGGTTACGCCGGGTTTCGATGATGTTCGGCAATTGCGAAATCCGCCCCAGCAGCCGTCCCAGCGCATCCAGACCGGGGATCTCGATGGTCAGCGACATCAGCGCGGTGTTGTCTTCCTTGTTCGAGCGGGTGTTGACCGCCAGCACGTTGATGCGCTCGTTGAGCAGCACCTGCGAGACGTCACGCAGCAGCCCGGAACGGTCGTAGGCGCGGATGATGATGTCCACCGGATAGGTGAGCACCGGCACCGGGCCCCAGCTGACCTGAATGATCCGCTCCGGCTCGCGCCCGCCCAGTTGCAGCACCGAGGCGCAGTCCTGGCGGTGAATGCTCACGCCCCGGCCCTGGGTGATGTAACCGACAATTGCATCGCCCGGCAGTGGCTGGCAGCAGCCGGCCATCTGCGTCATCAGGTTGCCGACGCCCTGGATCTGGATATCGCCGCGCTTGCCCGGTTTGTAACCGGTGGCCTTGCGCGGGATCAGCTCCAACTGTTCGTTGCCGCGCTCCGGTTCGACCAGTTGCTGCGCAAGGTTGACCAGATGCGCCTGACGCAGGTCGCCGGCACCGAGGGCGGCGAACATGTCTTCGGCGGTTTTCATGTTGGCCTTTTCGGCCAGCTTGTCGAAATCCACCGCCGGCAGGCCGAGGCGATTGAGTTCGCGCTCGATCAGGGTTTTACCGGCCGCAACGTTCTGATCGCGAGCCTGCAATTTGAACCAGTGAACGATCTTCGCCCGCGCGCGCGAGGTGGTGACGTAACCGAGGTTCGGGTTCAGCCAGTCGCGGCTCGGCGTGCCGTGCTTGCTGGTGATGATCTCGACCTGCTCGCCGGTCTGCAGGCTGTAGTTCAACGGCACGATACGGCCGTTGATCTTCGCGCCCCGGCAGTTGTGGCCGATTTCGGTGTGCACCCGATAGGCGAAATCCAGCGGCGTCGCGCCTTTCGGCAAGTCGATGGCGTGCCCGTCGGGAGTGAAGATGTAAACCCGATCGGGCTCGATGTCGACGCGCAACTGCTCGGCCAGACCGCCGATGTCACCCAGCTCTTCGTGCCATTCAAGCACCTGACGCAGCCAGGAGATTTTCTCTTCGTAATGATTCGAGCCGGATTTGACGTCGGTGCCCTTGTAGCGCCAGTGCGCGCAGACGCCGAGTTCGGCTTCTTCGTGCATCGAATGGGTGCGGATCTGCACCTCGAGGACCTTGCCTTCCGGACCGATCACCGCCGTGTGCAGCGAGCGGTAGCCGTTCTCTTTCGGGTTGGCGATGTAGTCGTCGAATTCTTTCGGGATGTGCCGCCACAGGGTGTGGACGATGCCGAGCGCGGTGTAGCAGTCGCGCATTTCCGGCACCAGCACGCGCACCGCGCGAACGTCATAGATCTGGCTGAATTCCAGACCCTTGCGCTGCATTTTGCGCCAGATCGAGTAGATGTGTTTGGCCCGGCCGCTGATGTCGGCATCGACACCAGTGGCCTGCAGTTCGTCCTTGAGCTGGGTCATCACGTCGCTGATGAAGCGCTCGCGGTCCAGCCGCCGCTCGTGGAGCAACTTGGCGATCTGCTTGTATTGATCGGGTTCGAGATAGCGGAAGGACAGGTCCTCCAGCTCCCATTTGATGTGACCGATGCCGAGGCGATGGGCCAGCGGCGCATAGATGTCGAAGACTTCGCGAGCGACGCGGTTGCGCTTTTCATCGTCGGCGGCTTTCACCGCACGGATGGCGCAGGTGCGTTCGGCCAGTTTGATCAGCGCAACGCGCACATCATCGACCATGGCCACGAGCATCTTGCGCAGGTTCTCCACCTGCCCTTGGGTGCCCATGACCATCGATTGCCGTGGGCTGAGGCTGGCGCTGATGGCCGCCATGCGCTGCACCCCGTCGATCAGCTTGGCCACCACCGGACCGAAGCGCTGGCCGATGGCCGCCAGCTCTATCTGGCCTTCACGCACGCCGCGATACAAAACGGCGGCGACCAGTGAATCCTGATCGAGCTTGAGGTCGGCGAGGATCTCGGCGATCTCAAGGCCCGTGCTGAAACTGCCGGAGCCTTCGGCCCACAGGTTCTTCTTCGCATTGGACTGCTGTTCGGCCTCGCGAGCGAACTCGCAGGCTTCTTTCAAGGCCTCGCGATCCAGTGCCAGATCGACACTGACCGCGTGATCGAGCCAGGCCTCGAGATTGATACTGCCGTCGGTGTTGATCGGCTGGTGTGCTCTCACCTGTACCATGCTGCTTTACCTTCCCTACGACGCAGATTCAATGCGTCAAATCGCTGATCCTCAGTGTCCGTTCGCGCTCGCGGGGCTCAGGCGAGCGCTGCGCGGACAGATCAGACGGATTCAGACGAGCCGTCCTGGCTCGCTTCAAATAACGCCATGGCCTCGACATGTGCCGTCTGAGGAAACATATCGAGAATCCCGGCACGTTTTAACCGGTAGCCCTGCTTGATCAATTCCTGCGTGTCGCGCGCCAGCGTGGCCGGGTTGCACGACACGTATACCAACCGTTTGGCACCCAGGGTCGCGAGCTTGCGCACCACCTCGAAAGCACCGTCACGCGGTGGGTCCAAGAGTACCGCAGAAAAGCCGTTTCCGATCCACTGGGCATCGCTCAAAGGCTGGGATAAATCGGCTTGAAAAAACTTTGTGTTATGCAAATTGTTACTGACGGCGTTGGCAGCGGCCCGCTCGACCATGGTCTGCACGCCCTCCACAGCCACCACTTCGCAGACGCTTTTGGCCAGCGGTAGCGCAAAATTTCCCAACCCGCAAAACAGGTCGAGCACGCGTTCTTCAGCCGTCGGTTTCAGCCAGTCCAGCGCCTGGGCGATCATCGCTTCGTTGACCCCGGCGTTGACCTGAACGAAGTCACCCGGCCGATAAGCCAGCTCGAGATTCCACTGTTCCAAGCGATAACCGAGGCTCTGACCGGCCTCGACCGGTTGCGGTTCACCTTCGCCATGCAGCCACAACTGCGCCTCGTGGAACTGGCAGAAATCCTTGAGGATGCTCAGATCCGCTTCGGACAACGGCGCCATGTGCCGCAGCAATACCGCCAGTGATGAGCCGCTGAACAACTCGACATGGCCCAGCGCTTGCGGTTTGCTCAAACGCCGCAGCATCTCCGGCAAGCGGGTCATGATCGGTTGCAAGGGCTGTACCAGCACCGGGCATTCGCTGATCGCGACGATGTCCTGACTGCCGGCGGCGCGGAAACCTACTTCGAGTTTCTTTGCCTTCATGTCCCAGCGCACGGCGATCCGCGCGCGCCGACGGTAACCGAATTCCGGGCCGGTGAGCGGCGCTGCCCACTCTTCAGATTCGACACCAGCCACCCGCGACAATTGCTCGGCGAGCATGCGCTGTTTCAGGGCGAGTTGTTCGTCGTGGGGCAAGTGCTGAACGCTGCAACCGCCACAGCGGCCGAAGTGCGCGCACGCTGCCGGACGACGCAATTCGCTGGCAGTGAATACCCGTTCGGTGCGCGCCTCGACCACTTTGCCGTGGGCGCCGAGCACCCGTGCTTCGACCTCTTCACCGGCAAGGGCGCCGAGTACGAACCAGGTTTTGCCTTCGAAAAACGCGATACCGCGACCGTCATTGGCCAGGCGCTCGATACTCAAGCGCTGCTTTTTGCCGGTCGGGATCTGTGGCGCCTTGCTGCCGCCGGTGGGCTGGAAGCGCAGGCCTCTCGCGTGTTTGGCCATCAGTTCGGCGCGTCGAAAATGCCGGTCGACAGGTAACGGTCGCCACGGTCGCAGATGATCGCGACGATCACCGCGTTTTCAACTTCTTTGGACAAGCGCAGCATCGCTGCCACCGCACCGCCCGAGGACACGCCGCAGAAGATGCCTTCTTCGCGGGCCAGGCGCCGGGTGACGTCTTCGGCTTCGCTTTGCGCCATGTCGACGATGCGGTCGACACGGTCAGCCTGATAGATCTTCGGCAGGTATTCCTGCGGCCAGCGGCGGATGCCCGGAATGGCCGAGCCTTCCATCGGTTGCAGGCCGACGATCTGTACGCTGTCGCTCTGTTCTTTGAGGTAGCGCGACACGCCCATGATGGTGCCGGTGGTGCCCATCGAACTGACGAAATGGGTGATGCTGCCCTGGGTCTGACGCCAGATTTCCGGACCGGTGGTGGTGTAGTGCGCTTCGGGGTTGTCGCCATTGGCGAACTGGTCGAGCACCTTGCCACGGCCTTCGGCTTCCATACGCTGGGCCAGATCGCGGGCGCCTTCCATGCCCTCTTCCTGAGTCACCAGGATCAGCTCGGCGCCATAAGCGGTCATCGCCGCCTTGCGCTCGGCGCTGGAGTTGTCCGGCATGATCAGGATCATCTTGTAACCCTTGATCGCAGCGGCCATCGCCAGCGCGATACCGGTATTCCCGGAGGTCGCCTCGATCAGCGTATCGCCGGGATTGATCTGCCCGCGCAACTCGGCGCGAGTGATCATCGACAACGCCGGGCGGTCCTTGACCGAACCCGCCGGGTTGTTCCCTTCGAGCTTGAGCAAAAGGGTGTTGCTGGTGGCGCCGGGCAGGCGCTGCAAACGCACCAGCGGCGTGTTGCCGACGCAATCGGCGATGGTTGGGTACTGCAAGGTCATGGCGTATTCGCAATCCAGACGTGCGGGGGCGCCTATCATACCGGCAAACCCGCGCAGGCCATATCACGCAAAGTGCGGTGCTTATGGTTTATGGGAATAAGGCACAAAAGTCTCACCAGTGGTGAGACTTTTATTTGCGCAACACTCAGTTCTCGTGGTGCTGCTTGGAATTCGCGAGCAGGCTCGCTCCCACGGGGATGAATGTTGCTTATGCGATCTGCGGTGAATGCACAGCCATTGTGGGAGCGAGCCTGCTCGCGATAGCGTCAGTCGGCGCAACACCATCATCCGCCAACAAGCGCAAATTCAACCGCAGCCCCGCCCCGGTGTTTTCCGCCCAGAGCAACCCGCCCTGCCGTTGCACCGCGTTGCGGGCAATGCTCAATCCCAAGCCAAAGCCACCATCCCCGGGTCTTGATCCGTCCAATCGAATGAACGGCGAAAAGATCCGCTGCAGATCTTCGTCAGCCACGCCGCCGCCCTGATCCTCCAGCCATAAATGCCAATACTCGCCATCGCGCCGTGCATCGAGACGCACAATCCCGCCCTCGGGCGAGTGACGAATGGCGTTGCGCAGGATGTTTTCCAGCGCTTGCGCCAGGGTATTGAGGTTGCCCCGCACCCAACACGATGCTTCGACCGAGCATTGCAGTTGCAGGCTCGGCCAGCCGCTTTCATAGCAGGCGTTGTCGGTGAGCATTTCCCACAGCGCCTGAATCTGGATCGCTTCATCCGGCAACGGCGAGCGGTCGGTGTCGAGCCAGGCCAGTTGCAGGGTGTCTTCGACCAAACGTTGCATGCCGTCGACCTCGCGGCCGATGCGCTCGCGCAATTGCGCCAGGCCCTGTTCGCTTTCACTGGCCACGCGCAGGCGGCTCAGCGGCGTGCGCAGTTCGTGGGACAAGTCGCGCAGTAACTGCTGCTGCAAGGCGACGGTGGTTTGCAGGCGTTCGGACATGGAATCGAAGGCCCGCGCCAGCTCACCGAGTTCATCCGGGCGCTGGGTGATGCCGCTCGACAGGCGCACATTCAACTGGTCGGCGCGCCAGGCGTTGGCCTGTTCGCGCAGGTTGTTCAGCGGCACCACCAGCAGGCGATACAGGCCGACACAGAGCAACAGGGTGAACAGCCCGGGAATCACGCCGTTGGTAATGACGCGCCAGAACACCCGGTACTTGCCCGGGACAAAACGCTCGGGCAATTCAATGACGAGAATGCCGACGGCCGGATCCTGCGGGAACGGCACCCGCAGCCAAGGTCGGCCCTTCTTGTGGATCGGCCAGTCGAGGCCGCGCAAAAAGGTCAGGTGCTGCACCTCTGCCGCGTTCAACGGCTGGCTGCTCAGCGACTGCAAATCAGCGCCGATCACCCCGACCCAACTGGCCTCGCGCAATTCCATGCTCTGCAACCAGTCATCGACGCCATTGCGCCCGCCGCGCTGCCACGCCTGTTCGGCTTGCGCGGCATAACGGCTGAGGGTGCTGCGGGCGTCACTGGAGAGAAACTGATTGCGCTCCTCCATGTAGCGGCCCCACGACCAGCTCAGCCAGATCATCAGGAGACAGAACGCCACCAGCAGGCACGCCAGTTTCCAGAACAGCGAATGCCGCCCCGGCAGCTCAGACAGTTTCATCAGCGCCACTCAAGACATAGCCCTTGCCCCACACCGTGCGCACTTCACGCTCGGTGTAACCGATGGCTTTGAGTTTGCGGCGGATCTGGCTGATGTGCATGTCGAGGCTGCGGTCGTGCGCCGCAAAGCCGCGTTGCAGGACGTGCTGATAAAGGAAGGCCTTGCTCAGCACTTCCTCGTTGTTGCGGTGCAGGGTTTCCAGCAGACGGAATTCGCTGCGGGTCAGCCCGGCCGCTTGCTCGCGGAAAAACACGTCGCACTGTTCGTCATCGAAACGCAGGGCGCCGCTGACCACCGCAGCGGTAACCGCAGGCGGGCGCCGATCCAGGGCCACGCGGCGCAGGATCGCTTCGATGCGCACATGCAACTCGGCCATGCTGAACGGCTTGGGCAAATAGTCATCGGCACCGAGGCGGAAACCGCTGATGCGATCGGCCTCGGCACCCAGCGCCGACATCAGCAGCACCGGCGTCGAATGGCTCTGCCGCAATTGCGTCAACAACTGCAGACCATCGAGCCCCGGCAGCAGAATATCCATCAGCACCACGTCGAAAGGCTGACGCTGGGCGATGTTCAGACCTTCCTGGCCGTTCTGGCACCAGGTCACCTGAAAACCGCTGCGGCCCAGATGCTCGTGCACATACGCGCCGAGGACCGGATCGTCTTCAATGGAAAGGATGCGTGGCTGGCCAACGGAAACAGGAGTCATGAGTATCTGCAAGTAATTCTCAGTTGGCGGATTATTCAAGATTGTCCGACAGCGGGCAACACAAGCTTGGCCTGTCGGACGAACGAGTGCGTGGGCGGCGCTGCATTTTCCGCAAGATTGCCCGCCTGCAAATCGCTACACTGCGCCCATGTCGCGTGCCGGATGCACGCATGTGTCAACAGATCAGCGGGATGCGGGAGATAGGCGTGCTCAAGAAACTGGGAATCAAAGGTCGCGTGCTGTTGCTGACCTTGTTGCCGACCAGCCTGATGGCGCTGGTGCTGGGTGGCTATTTCACCTGGACGCAGCAGACCGACCTGCACAGCCAATTGATGCAGCGCGGCGAAATGATCGCCGAGCAACTGGCGCCGCTGGTGGCGCCGGCGATGGGTCACGGCGACGCCGATCTGCTTGAACGCATCGCCACCCAGTCCCTTGAACAACCCGACGTGCGTGCGGTGACTTTCCTCGCGGCGGACCGCTCGCCACTGGCCCACGCCGGCCCGACCATGCTCAATCAGGCCCCGAGCGGTGACAGCGCGCTGTTGCAACGACGCAGCGGCAATGACGCGACGCGCTACCTGATGCCGGTGTTCGGCAAGCACCGCAACCTCGCCGGTGAAATCATTCCCGAAGAATCCGAACGCCTGCTCGGCTGGGTCGAGCTGGAGCTGTCGCACAACGGCATGTTGCTGCGCGGTTATCGCAGCCTGTTCGCCAGCCTGCTGCTGATCGCCGCCGGACTTGCCGGCGCCGCCCTCCTCGCATTGCGCATGGGCCGCACCATCAATCGTCCGCTGAGCCAGATCAAACAAGCAGTTGCGCAGCTCAAGGACGGTCATCTGGAAACCCGCTTGCCTCCCCTCGGCAGTCAGGAACTGGATGAACTGGCCTCGGGTATCAACCGCATGGCCGGCACCCTGCAGAACGCTCGTGAAGAATTGCAGCACAGCGTCGATCAGGCCACCGAGGACGTGCGGCAGAACCTGGAAACCATCGAGATCCAGAACATCGAGCTGGACCTGGCGCGCAAAGAAGCGCTGGAAGCCAGCCGGATCAAATCCGAATTCCTCGCCAACATGAGCCACGAGATCCGCACGCCGCTCAACGGCATCCTCGGTTTCACTCACCTGTTGCAGAAAAGCGAACTGACCCCGCGCCAGCTCGACTATCTGGGCACCATCGAAAAGTCCGCCGACAGCCTGTTGGGAATCATCAACGAGATTCTCGACTTCTCGAAGATCGAGGCCGGCAAACTGGTACTCGATCACATTCCGTTCAACCTGCGTGATCTGTTGCAGGACACCCTGACCATCCTCGCCCCGGCGGCGCACGCCAAGCAGCTTGAGCTGGTCAGCCTGGTCTATCGCGATACGCCGCTGTCGCTGGTCGGCGATCCGCTGCGCCTGAAGCAGATCCTCACCAATCTGGTCAGCAACGCGATCAAGTTCACCCGCGAAGGCACCATCGTCGCCCGGGCGATGCTCGAAGACGAACACGAAGACAGCGTGCAACTGCGCATCAGTATTCAGGACACCGGCATCGGTTTGTCCAGTCAGGATGTGCGCGCGCTGTTCCAGGCTTTCAGTCAGGCCGACAATTCGCTGTCGCGCCAACCCGGCGGCACCGGGCTGGGGCTGGTGATTTCCAAGCGCCTGATCGAGCAGATGGGCGGCGAGATCGGCGTCGACAGCACGCCGGGCGAAGGTTCGGAATTCTGGATCAGCCTGAGCCTGCCCAAGACCCGCGACGACGCCGAAGACCTGCCCGCCGCGCCATTGCTCGGACGCCGTGTGGCGGTGCTGGAAAATCACGAACTGGCGCGTCAGGCCTTGCAACATCAGCTGGAAGACTGCGGACTGCAAGTTACGCCGTTCAATACTCTGGAGAGCCTGAGCAATGGCGTCACCGGCGCGCATCAGACCGATCAGGCGATCGATCTGGCAGTGATCGGCATCACCAGCAACGACATGCTCCCGGAACGCTTGAACCAGCACATCTGGGACCTCGAACATCTGGGCTGCAAAGTGCTGGTGCTGTGCCCGACCACTGAGCAGACGCTGTTTCATCTGTCGGTGCCCAATCCGCACAGCCAGCTTCAGGCCAAACCGGCGTGTACGCGCAAATTGCGCCGGGCGCTGTCCGATCTGGTCAATCCGCGCCAGACCCGCAGCGAACCGGGCGAGCCGCTGTCCAGCCGTGCGCCGCGCGTGCTGTGTGTCGACGACAACCCGGCGAATCTGTTGCTGGTGCAGACCCTGCTCGAAGACATGGGCGCCCGCGTGCTCGCGGTCGAAAGCGGTTACGCAGCAGTCAAAGCCGTGCAGAGCGAATCTTTCGATCTGGTGCTGATGGACGTGCAGATGCCGGGCATGGACGGTCGCCAGACCACCGAAACCATTCGCCAGTGGGAAAGCGAGCGGCATTGCACGCCGCTGCCGATCGTTGCGCTCACGGCCCACGCCATGGCCAATGAAAAACGCGCGCTGCTGCAAAGCGGCATGGACGACTACCTGACCAAACCGATCAGCGAGCGGCAACTGGCGCAGGTGGTGTTGAAGTGGACCGGACTGGCCCTGCGCAATCAGGCGCCGGAGCGCAGCGGCGACAGCGCAGCGAGTCAGCAGGAACTGCCAGTGCTCGATCACGAAGAAGGCTTGCGTCTGGCGGCGGGCAAAGCGGATCTGGCGGCGGACATGCTCGCTATGCTGCTGGCCTCGCTGGAAGCCGACCGCGAAGCGATACGCGCCGCGCGTGACAGCCACGACCAGAATGCCCTGCTCGAACGCGTGCACCGCTTGCACGGCGCGACCCGTTATTGCGGCGTGCCGCAACTGCGCGCCGCCTGCCAGCGCAGCGAAACCCTGCTCAAGCAGGACGATCCGAAAGCCGCCGCCGCACTGGATGAACTGGAGCGCTCGATCAATCGACTCGCGGCGCAGGCGCGCATCAGCGCCTGATCCACGGCAAGGCTCGGCGCGCGCAAAGCGCTACAGTTGTCGCGGGCCATTGCGGCCCGCGTCGATGTTCCAGGAGGATTCATGCGCACAATCTTTTTCAGCAGTCAGACCTACGATCGCGACAGCTTCCTCGGCGCCGACTGCCCGGCCGGGCTCGAACTGCACTTTCAAGCAGCGCGACTGAGCCTCGATACGGCGGCGTTGGCCGAGCAGCACGAAGTGGTCTGCGCGTTCATCAATGACGATCTCAGCGCCCCGGTGCTGGAACGCCTCGCGGCTGGCGGCACGCGGCTGATTGCCCTGCGTTCGGCGGGTTACAACCATGTCGACCTGCCAGCGGCGAAACGCCTTGGCCTGGCCGTGGTTCGTGTGCCGGCCTACTCGCCCCACGCCGTGGCCGAACATGCGGTGGCGCTGATCCTCGCCCTCAATCGTCGCTTGCATCGCGCCTACAACCGCACCCGCGAAGGCGATTTCAGCCTGCATGGCCTGACCGGTTTCGATCTGGTCGGCAAAACCGTCGGCATCGTCGGCACCGGGCAGATTGGTGCAACGTTCGCGAAAATCATGCACGGCTTCGGCTGTGAATTGCTGGCCTACGATCCGTATCCCAATCCCGAGGTGCAGGCGTTGGGCGCACGTTATCTGAGCCTGCCGGAATTGCTCGCGCAGTCGCGGATCATCAGCCTGCATTGCCCGCTCAACGAACAGAGCAAGCACCTGATCAATCGCGACTCACTGGCGCACATGCAGGCGGGGGCGATGCTGATCAACACCGGGCGTGGCGGGCTGGTGGACACGCCAGCGCTGATCGACGCGCTGAAGGACGGCCAACTCGGTTATCTGGGGCTGGATGTTTATGAGGAAGAGGCGCAGCTGTTTTTCGAGGATCGCTCCGACCTGCCGCTGCAGGACGATGTGCTGGCGCGTCTGCTGACGTTTCCCAACGTGATCATCACCGCGCATCAGGCGTTTCTGACCCGCGAGGCGCTGGGCGCGATTGCCGCGACCACCCTGCACAACATCGCGACCTGGGCGGCAGGTGCGCCGCAGAACCAGGTCGAGGGTTGAACGGTTTTACTTGGACAGCGAAGACGCCAGGATCAGCAAGCCCAGCCAGCCGAAGCCGAGCAGGCGCTGCTTGCTGGAATGGCCGTTGCGCAGCAGGAACCAGACGAAAAACGCCGGTAGCAGAAACACCATGATTTTCAGCCAGCCTTCCACCGGGCGACTGCCATCGGGATTGAGCGGTTGCTGCTCCTCGCGGGCCTGTTCTGCGGCCTGCTGACGACGGCGACGCCCTGCTGCTGCCGGCATCACTTTGGGTAAAGGCTCGGACACTGGCGGCGCAACCGCCTCGGGCACTGCGTTGTTGCGTGGCAGGCTGCCGAAGGAAATCGTCGAGGCTTGCACCGGTGCCGCCGTCGATTGCGCCTGCATGGCGGCGTGCTCGGCCATCGGCGCGCCGCAGTGAATGCACACCAGCGCTTCGGAACTGATGCTCCGCTTGCATTCATAACATTCGATCAGCGCCATGTTCCGTTCCTTCAGATTCGGGGGCCGGCAGTTTGCCATGACTGTCGGCGCATTTGAACCGGATCGAAGGTCGCACGCGTGCATCATTCTGCAATCGAGCCCGTGCTAGCATGTCGCGCATATTTGGAGGACCCATGGTCGAACACGATTTCCGCTACACCCTGATGAACCCGCAACACACCCTCACCGAATGCCGCGCCCTGGTTCCAGGCCGCTATCAAGTGACCGGCAACGGTGGCTCGATCCGTATCGGCGATGCCCTGTTGGTCACGCTCAAAGGCAGCAAGGATTTGTCCATGCGCCTGACCGTCGACACGGTGCGCCACCTGATCAATCCGCCAGGCCAATGGACCGCGATGACCACAGGCCCGGTGTTCGGCGAACTGGCCATTCACACCTGGCAGGTCAACTGCGACAGCTGCGCGAAAGAGCTGAGCTTCGAATTCGCCGTGGATGCCAAACTCGGCAAGTCCGCTGAGAAACCCGCCGCCACCGCGCGCATCGCCGAGCTGGGCTGGAAAGCCGTCGGCGACAAGCACCTGTGCCCGAAATGCCAGGAGCCTGCGTGATGAAACGCCTCGCCCTGACCGCACTGATCGGTGTCGGCCTGGCTGGTTGCGCCGCAGAGCCGGTGCAACTGCAGCACAACCGCAGCTACATTCTGGAATGGATCGGCGAGCGGCCACTGATGGATTACAGCCATCTGACCGTGACCCTTGGCGATGACGGCCGCGCCTACGGCAACGGCGGCTGCAACCATTGGTTCGCGCCGTACACGCAGGACGGCGACAAGCTGAGCTTCGGCAAGATCGGCAAGACCCGCAAGCTCTGCGCCCCGGCGTTGATGGAGCAGGAACAACGCTTCTTGCAGGCGCTGGAAAAAGTCGAGCGCTGGGACATTTCGCCCATCGAGCAGGTTCGCTTTTGGCCGGCTGAAGGCAAACCGTTGCGCTGGTGGCTGGAAGAGGGCTGAGCCCCTTCTGTTGCCCACTGGGGTGACCTGTGGCGAGGGGATTCATCCCCGTTGGGTCGCGAAGCGGCCCCCTGCGCAGTTCCAGGCGAACTGCAAACTCAGGGCTGCTACGCAGCCCAACGGGGATAAATCCCCTCGCCACAGGTTACTTGTTCCGCAACGCCTCCAGCTTCGCCATTACCCCCGCGGCCGTCTGCTCACCGAGCAACTGTTCACGCACCTTGCCCTTGTCATCAATGATGAAGGTCACCGGCAGCGCCTCACTGCGCGGCAGGTCGAACAGCTCGGCCGGATCCTGCGCCAGCACGGTGAACTTGATGCCGAGCTTTTCACTCGCCTCTTTCAATTCCGCGCCCTGCACATTGTCGAAGTTGACCCCGAACACCCCGACATTCTTGCTCTTGAGCTCATCAGCCAAATGATTCAGCTCAGGAATTTCCGTGCGGCACGGGCCGCACCATTCAGCCCAGTAATTGAGCACCACCCACTGCTTGTCCAGACGTTCGGACGCTACCTTCTGGCCGTTCTGATCGATGCCGTAGTCATTGCCGCAGCCCCCCAGCATCAACGCCCCGAGAATCGTCAATGCCGCTGCCAATCGCCGTGTCATGTCGTGTTCCTTGTGAAAATTCGAAAGCGCCTGCGACCCATCGCCTCTGACGGTTCTGGATTGCGCGCCGCACAGTTAGAATAGCCGCCACTTTACGCCAGAAGCGACCCGCCATGACCGATCTGACGCTTTATCACAATCCGCGCTGCTCGAAATCCCGCGGCGCGCTGGAACTGCTCGAAGCCCGCGGCTTGACTCCGACTGTCGTGCGCTACCTGGAAACGCCGCTCAGCGCCACGCAGATCAAGGCCCTGCTCGGCAAGCTCGGGATCAGCGCGCGGCAGCTGCTGCGCAGCGGTGAAGAGGAATACAAAACCCTGAACCTGGCCGACGCCAGCCTCAGCGAGCAGCAGCTGATCGACGCCATCGCCGCGCACCCGAAACTCATGGAGCGGCCGATTCTGGAAGTCGGCGACAAGGCCGTCATCGGTCGCCCACCGGAAAACGTGCTGGAGTTGTTGCCATGAGCACGCCGTACATTCTGGTTCTCTATTACAGCCGCAACGGTTCGACCAACGAGATGGCCCGGCAGATCGCCCGTGGCATCGAGCAGGCCGGAATGGAAGCGCGTCTGCGCACAGTGCCGGCGATTTCCACCGAGTGCGAAGCGGTGGCGGCGGAGATTCCCGCTGAGGGCGCGCTCTACGCCAGCCTCGATGATCTCAAGAACTGCGCCGGCCTCGCCTTGGGCAGTCCGACGCGTTTCGGCAACATGGCCGCGCCGCTCAAGTACTTCCTCGACGGCACCAGCAACCTCTGGCTGACCGGCGCGCTGGTCGGCAAACCGGCCGGCGTGTTCACCTCCACCGCCAGCCTGCACGGCGGTCAGGAAACCACGCTGCTGTCGATGATGTTGCCGCTGTTGCATCACGGCATGTTGATCACCGGCCTGCCCTACAGCGAATCGGCCCTGCTCGAAACCGAAGGTGGCGGCACGCCTTACGGGGCCAGCCATCACGCCGGTGCCGACGGCAAGAACGGTCTCGATCAGCACGAAGTGGCGCTGTGTCGCGCACTCGGTCTGCGCCTGGCGAAAACCGCGCAGAAACTGGTGGGCTGATGGCGAAGAAGCCGAAAGTCCTGCCCTCGATAGAGTGGCTTGAGCCACGGGTCAAGGCGATGCGCGTGCTCAGCCTGCTGAGCTTTTTCGCCCTCGCCGGCTTGCTGGCGGCTTATTACCTGGTGTTCGCCGACCTGCATGGCGCGCGGCCGTGGGTGATTCTGCTGGTCGAGCTGATCCCGTGGCTGGTCCTCGCCCCGGCGATGATCATGGGCAGCGCCCGTGGCCATTCGTGGATGTGTTTTGTGGTGAACCTGTATTTCATCAAAGGCGCACTGGCGGCGTACGACCCCAACCGGCAGCTGTTCGGCCTGCTGGAAATGGCCGCGAGCCTGGCGGTGTTCTGCTCGGCGCTGTTGTATGTGCGCTGGCGCTATCAGTTGAATCGCAAATTGGCGGGTGAAGGCGAGATCAGCGTCGCCTGACCGATCGCCATCAGTTGCTACACCGATCGTTCCCACGCTCTGCGTGGGAATGCATCCAGAGACGCTCTGCGTCTCAGGGACGCGGAGCGTCCCGGGCGGCGTTCCCACGCGGAGCATGGGAACGATCGGATGGACTCAATGGTTGACGGTATAGGCGAGCATCATCGAAATCTGGCTCATCGGCCGTCCGCCGCTCTGTTCGTGCCATTGGTTGAAGGCGTTTTGCACCGTTGCCAGATCACGCTGGCTGGTCGGCACTTTGTCGACGATCTTCTGTGCATTCAACGCTGCGACCACGTCGTAGCTCGGCACGAACGTGTCCTTGCCGACCATGCGCAAAAAGCGTGGCGCCGACAGCCCGCCGAGTTGGTGGCCGTGCTTTTTCAGGTAGGTCCACAGGCCGACGATATCGGTCACCGGCCAGTCGGCGATCAGCGCGCCGAAGCTGCCCTTGTCCTTTTCCACATCGAGAATGAACTGCGCATTGCGCGGCACGCTTTTCAGCTTGCCGAGGTGGCGGATGATCCGCGCGTCCTGCATCAGCCGCTCAAGGTGTTCGGCGCTCATCAGCACGACTTTTTCCGGATCGAACTTGAAGAACACTTCTTCGAACGCCGGCCACTTGGCGTCGACCAGGCTGTGCTTGAGCCCGGCGCGAAAAACCCGCAGGGCCATGGTCGAGAGGTAGCGGTCGTCGCGGATCTTGCGCAGTTGTGCGGGGGTCTTGGGAACGGGCAGATGGGCTTCCAGTTCAGCCGCCGAACCGAAACGGTTCAGACAGTATTCGTGCAGCCACTTGTAATCGCGCATGCCCTCTCCTGAGGTTTGGAAATGAATAACACCTGGAGAAGCACGCCCCTGTGGCGAGGGGATTCATCCCCGCTGGGCTGCGCAGCAGACCCCGAGATTTTGGGGCCGCTTCGCGCCCCAGCGGGGATGAATCCCCTCGCCACAGGGCTAGCTTCTACAGGTTGTGTTTACAGATTGACGACATTGACGAAACGCGAAGCCGCGGTTTCGTCGATCTTCAGGCTGGTGAAATCGAACAGGTTGCGGTCGGCCAGTTGCGACGGCACCACGTTCTGCAGGCTGCGGAAAATCGATTCGGTGCGGCCCGGGGTCTTGCGATCCCAGTCCTGGAGCATTTCCTTGACCACCTGGCGCTGCAGGTTTTCCTGCGAGCCGCAAAGGTTGCACGGGATGATCGGGAATTGCTTGAGGTCCGAGTAGGCCTGAATGTCCTTCTCGTTGCAGTAAGCCAGCGGACGAATCACCACGTTGCGGCCATCGTCGGCGCGCAGCTTCGGCGGCATCGCTTTCAGAGTGCCGTTGAAGAACATGTTGAGGAAGAACGTTTCGACGATGTCGTCGCGGTGATGACCGAGGGCCATTTTCGTCGCGCCGATTTCGTCAGCAAAGGTGTACAGCGTGCCGCGACGCAGGCGCGAGCACAGCGAACAGGTGGTCTTGCCTTCCGGCACCAGTTCCTTGACCACCGAGTAAGTGTCTTTCTCGACGATGTGGTACTCGATGCCCAGTTCTTTCAGGTAGGCCGGCAGCACGTGCTCGGGAAAGCCCGGCTGTTTCTGGTCCATGTTCACCGCGACGATGTCGAACTTGATCGGTGCAACCTTCTGCAGGTGCATCAGCACGTCAAGCATGGTGTAGCTGTCCTTGCCCCCGGACAGGCAGACCATGACCTTGTCGCCGTCTTCGATCATATTGAAATCGGCGACCGCTTCGCCGGCCAGGCGGCGCAGGCGCTTTTGCAGTTTGTTCTGGTTGACCGTAAGAGTGCCCATGACGCGAAATCCGTGAGGTGTGACGAAAGGCCGGCATTTTACGCAAAAACCCCAGTAGCGCGAAGCATCTGTGGCGAGGGGATTTATCCCCGCTGGGTTGCGAAGCAGCCCTGAAACCCGAGAACTCGTATCGCCTGACACTGCTCGGTGAATGGCTTGGCGACTGTTGTGCAGCCGAACGGGGATAAATCCCCTCGCCACAAAAGTGTTTCAACCCCAAAAATGCCGTCCCCGCAAGACCCCGAGGCGATTATCCATCCCGTTTACAGCGCGATTTGCTCTAAGCCCGGCATACCGGTGCGTTGGAGTCCTTTCTATACTGCGACATAAGGTCGCACACATCTGAAGACCTGTATTTGCTCGGCCATCTTGGCCCGTAGGCGCTCCGTTGGGGGGCGATGGCAATGACAAGAGGAGTGAATGGCATGATCCATCACGTAGTGGGACTGTTTACCCACCCCGATCAGGAATGGAAGGAGATCCGTGGCGACCAAGAGGAAAGCATCAGCCACATGTACCTGACGCATACGCTGATCCTGGCAGCGATCCCCGCTGTCTCGGCGTTCATCGGCACGACCCAGGTCGGTTGGGTGATCGGCAATCGCGCGCCGGTGATGCTCACGTTTGAAAGCGCTCTGTGGATGACCATCATGTCGTACCTGGCGATGCTCGGCGGGGTCGCGGTGATGGGCGCCTTCGTGCACTGGATGGCACGAACCTATGACGCCAATCCAAGCCTGGCCCGTTGCGTGGCCTTTGCCACATACACCGCGACACCGTTGTTTGTCGGCGGTCTGGCGGCGCTGTATCCGCACATGTGGCTGGGGATGATCGTCGGTACGGCGGCCATCTGCTACACGGTCTATCTGTTGTATGTCGGCTTGCCGACGTTCATGAACATCCCTTCGGATGAAGGTTTCCTGTTTTCCAGCTCGGTGCTCGCGGTTGGGCTGGTGGTGCTGGTGGCGATCATGGCGTTCACCGTGATTGTCTGGGGCCTGGGTGTCGGCCCGGTCTATACCAACTGACCTGTTTCCTCCCTGAGAAAAACAACATCTGCCAATACAGGCCGCCGCAAGGCGGCCTTCTCGTTGGGCGACGACCATTCGGCAGGTCGGCGATTCGCAAGTCGCCGGGGTTGCGGCATACTCGGCGTCTCTGGAGATCCATCAAGCATGCCCGAGCAACTCAATACCCGCGTCGAAGATTGTTACCAACTCGCTGAATCCTTTTTCAAACGCTCCTTCAAACGCCCCGTCGTCAGCCTCAAGCTGCGCGGGCAGAAAGCCGGTGTCGCGCATCTGCACGAGAACCTGCTGCGCTTCAACCCGCAGCTGTACCGGGAAAACACCGAGCACTTCCTCAAGCAGACCGTGGCACACGAAGTCGCTCACCTGATCGCTCATCAACTGTTCGGCGACCGCATCCAGCCCCATGGCGAGGAGTGGCAACTGATCATGCGCGGCGTCTACGAATTGCCGCCGGATCGCTGCCACACCTATGAAATCAAGCGGCGCAGCGTGACCCGCTATATCTACAAATGCCCGTGCCCCGACAGTGATTTCCCGTTTACCGCCCAGCGCCATGGTCTGGTGCGGCAAGGGCGGCGGTATCTGTGCCGGCGCTGCCGCAGTACGCTGGTGTTCAGTGGTGAGATGCGGGTGGAATAGTTGCTTTCTGCGGTGCCCTGACTGGCCCCTTCGCGAGCAGGCTCGCTCCCACAGGGGAATGCATTTCAATGTGGGAGCGAGCCTGCTCGCGAAGGCGGCGGCATGGGCGCTACAGAATCACCTTGGCCGAACGCAACTCGGCGATCCGCCCAGCACTCAAGCCCAGCTCCCCCAACACCTCATCCGTATGCTGCCCCAACCCGGCGCCAACATGCCTTGGCGCCGGCAACGCCTCAGAAAATTTCAACGGACAGGCCATCTGCGCCTGCGTCGTGCCATCTCCGCGCGGCACCTGCGTCACCAGCTTCCGCGCCTGCATTTGCGGATGGCGCAGCGCCTCGCCCAGACTCAATACCGGCTCGACACAGGCATCGACCCCGGCGAACAACTCACACAGTTCTGCAAAATCATGCCGCTCGAATTCGATCCGCAACGCCTCTTTCAAGGCCTGTTGTTGCTCAGGCCTGGGCGACAACCCGTGCGCCGCCAGTTCCGGCCGGCCCAGCGCCGTGCACAATTGCTGCATGAAGGCCGGCTCCAGACTGCCCACCGACATCCAGCGCCCATCCCGGGTACGGTAATAATCGTAAAAGCTGCCGCCATTAAGCATCTGGTCTTCCCGGCCCGGTTCCACGCCGCAGGCCAGATAGCCAGCGCCGGCCATGGCGTTCAGGCTGAACGCGCAGTCGGTCATGCTCACATCCAGATGGGTGCCCTGCCCGGTTTGCTGACGGGCAATCACCGCTGCCAGCAAGCCGATCACGCCGTGTAGCGAGCCGCCCGCCACGTCCGCCACCTGCATGCCAAGCGGCAACGGCCCGCTGTCGGCGCGCCCGGTATAGCTGGCAAGCCCGGCCAGCGCGAGATAGTTGATGTCATGCCCGGCGCGTTCCTTGTACGGCCCGGTCTGGCCGTAACCGCTGATCGACACATAAATCAGCTTTGGATTGATCGCTTTCAACGCTTCGTAACCCAGGCCCAGACGCTCCATCACCCCGGGGCGAAACTGCTCAAGGACGATGTCGTACTCGCCCAGCAGTTGCTTGATGATCTGCAGCGCTTCGGGCTGTTTCAGATCAAGCGCCAGACTGCGCTTGTTGCGGTTCAGATAAGCGTGACTGGCCGAGACACCGCCATCATGCGGCGGCAGCACCCGCAGCAGATCCATACGGGTTGGCGATTCGATGCGCAGCACCTCGGCGCCCATGTCCGCCAGCAGCAACGAGGCGAACGGCCCCGGCAGCAAGGTCGAGAAATCGAGAATCTTCAGTGAGGCCAGCGGTGCAGACATGGGCGAACTCCTTGGGCGATGTACTCAGCCTAGGCAGCCATCGTCGATGCGGCAATCACCGCAAATGTCAGCAGGTGTGACCGTTGCGCTCAAATTCCGGGCAAGAAAAAACCCCTGTGGCGAGGGGATTTATCCCCGATGGGTCGCGAAGCGGCCCCTTCTCTGGAATTGGAAGAAGAGGCCCGCTGTGCAGTCCATCGGGGGTAAATCCCTCACCACAAGGGATTTTTTACAACCTCACATCGTACTGATGCGCAGTTCTTGTATTTACTTCACATTACTCGGGGTTGGGCCTTCAGCCACACCCAGGTCGTCTTCTTCACGCTCGTCGGAGATACCGCGACCGCCGGAGGCCAGCTCGGTCTGCAGTTGATCGGTGTCCAGCTCCTTGACCCACTTGGCGACGACGATGGTCGCTACAGCGTTACCGACCAGGTTGGTCAGGGCGCGGGCTTCGGACATGAAGCGGTCGATACCGAGGATCAGCGCCAGACCGGCAACCGGCAGGTGACCTACCGCCGACAGCGTTGCGGCCAGGACGATGAAGCCCGAACCGGTCACACCCGCCGCGCCTTTGGAGGACAGCAGCAGCACCAGCAGCAGAGTGATCTGGTGGGTGATGTCCATGTGCGTGTCAGTCGCCTGGGCGATGAACACGGCCGCCATGGTCAGGTAGATCGAAGTACCGTCGAGGTTGAACGAGTAACCGGTCGGGATCACCAGACCCACGACGGATTTCTTCGCGCCCAGACGCTCCATCTTGATCAGCATGCGTGGCAGTGCCGATTCCGACGAGGACGTGCCCAGTACGATCAACAGTTCTTCACGGATGTAGCGCACCAGCTTGAACACGCTGAAACCGTGAGCCCGGCAGATCGCACCCAGCACCAGCACGACGAACAGAACGCAGGTGATGTAGAAGCAGATCATCAACTGGCCCAGTTGCACCAGCGAGCCGACACCGTAGGCACCGATGGTGAACGCCATGGCACCGAACGCACCCAGTGGCGCCAGTTTCATGATCATGTTGATGATGTTGAACATCACGTGAGCGAAGCGATCGATCATGTCCAGCAGCGGACGACCGTACGAGCCGAGGCGGTGCAGGGCGTAGCCGAAGATCACCGAGAACATCAGCACTTGCAGGATGTCACCGGTGGCGAACGCGCCAACGATGGTGTTCGGGATCACATTGAGGAGGAAACCGACAATGCTCTGGTCTTTACTGGCCGTCACGTAGGTGGCGATTTTCGAGGCGTCGAGGGTGGTGACGTCGATGTGCATGCCGGCGCCCGGTTGCACAACGTTGACCACGACCAGACCGATCAGCAGGGCAATGGTGGAAACGATTTCGAAGTACAGCAGCGCGTAGCCGCCGGTCTTGCCTACCGACTTCATGTTCTGCATGCCGGCGATGCCGCTGACAACAGTACAGAAGATGATCGGGGCGATGACCATTTTGATCAGCTTGATGAAGCCGTCACCCAGTGGCTTGAGGGCCACACCGGTCTGCGGATAGAAGTGACCAAGCAGGATGCCGATGGCGATGGCAACGATCACCTGGAAATACAGGGATTTGTACAGTGGCTGACGAGTCGTCATTGCAGGTTTCCTCAAGCGTCCAGCGGCAACATCCATCTGTCGAGCGCTGAACCTTAATTGCGAACCCTCCTGCACTGGAGGGATTTGTTGTTGGAACGGCATTTTTCCCGGTCGGAGAAATGCACGCTTCTGTGGCTTTTATCGCAAACGTCGTGCCAGATTGGTGCGAATGGCAGCAAGCCTTTTGATATCAGGGGCTGCGGGATTTTCCTGTCACCAATCAGTGACTTGAGGCATGGCGGATTTCCGCCAACTGAGCGTTCAGTGTCCTGCAATTTGGCGGAAATCCGCCTTGTTGCGTTGCCGGCCCGCCGTTACGATCGGTGCCTGAACAAGGATTGCCGCTTATGCGCGAACGCACCATCGCCAGCCATTTCGCCCGTGCCGCCCTTGGCGGTGCGCGCCGGCGCGGCCTGGATTATTCAGGCCTGTTGCAGCAACTGGGGATCAGCGCGGAATTGCTCGACGAGCCCCGCGCGCGCATTGCCCCGGAGCAGTTCACCCGGCTGATTCAGGGTTTGTGGCTGGCGCTGGACGACGAATACCTGGGTTTCGGCAGCGCGCCGAGCAAGCCCGGCAGCTTCGCCATGATGTGCCACGCCTCGATTCACTGCCGCAACCTGGAGAAGGCTCTGCAACGTGGTTTGTTGTTCTACAGCCTGTTCCCCGACGCCCCACGCCTGACCCTGCGTCGCGAAGACGAATGGGTGCGTTTGAGCCTGGACGACGCGCAGTGGTGGGACCCGGATCATTTTCTCAGCGAGAGTTTGTTGGTGATCTGGCACCGCCTCGGCAGTTGGCTGATCGGCCAGCGCATTCGCCTCGAGCAGGCGACTTTCAGCTATCCGCGCCCCGAGCACGGCGGCGAATACGATCTGCTGTTCCCCTGCCCGCTGACCTTTGATGCCGAGCAAAGCAGCCTGCTGTTTCACAGTCGCTACCTGGCCATGCCGCTGTTGCAGGACGAACGCACGCTCAAGCATTTTCTCGAACGCTCCCCCGCCGACCTGCTCTCACGCCCCGACGACGGCGACAGCCTGAGCAGCCGCCTGCGCCGCTTGCTCAGCCGCGACGCTGCGAGTTGGCCGGATCTGGAAGCGGTTGCGGCGCATCTGCATATCAGCCCGCAGACCTTGCGCCGGCACTTGCGCGAGGAAGGCACCAGTTTTCAGGAGCTCAAGGATCAGCTGCGGCGGGATATCGCCATCTACCATCTGGGCCGGGCGGATCTGTCTTTGCAACAGATTGCCGAGCAGCTCGGGTTCTCTGAGCCTTCGGCGTTTCATCGGGCGTTCAAGAAATGGACGGGGCTGACACCGGGGGCTTATCGGGCGCAGGAATTGTGAAAGATCAAAAGCCCCTCACCCTAACCCTCTCCCAGAGGGAGAGGGGATTGATTGGGGATGCTGAAGATCTGGACCGGCCTGACAGTTATTCAGTGAATCCATATCCACTGCAAGTTGCTCAGGTCGATAAATTTCTCAAGACACTTAGGTCAGTTCCCTCTCCCACTGGGAGAGGGTTAGGGTGAGGGCCGCTTCATTCACACCGCAGGAAAATGAATCCTGAACGCCGCCCCGCCCATCGGTGAATCACCCAAAGCCAAACGCGCGTTGTAGCTTTCGATGATGTCCTTGACCACCGCCAGCCCGATGCCCTGCCCGGGATGCTGGGCATCCAGGCGTTCGCCGCGCTCAAGAATCCGCGCACGCTGATCGAGTGGCACGCCCGGGCCATCATCCTCGACGCACAATTCGATCCCGGCCAAGGACTCGCGCACGCTGACCCGCACTTCGCCGAGGCACAGGCGATAGGCGTTTTCCAGCAGGTTGCCGAGCATTTCCAGCAGGGCGCCCTGCTCGATCGGCACGTAGCAATGCTCCGGCAGATCAAAGGTCACGCGCACATGTTTGTCGCGGTAGACCTTGTCCAGCGTATCGCAGAGGCTTTTGAGCACCGGTTGCAGGCGCACCTGATGACGCACCAGGCCGCTTTTGCGCAGGCTGGCCCGTTGCAGTTGGTAGCTGATCTGCTGGCTCATGCGTTCGATCTGGCTTTGCAGGACCCAGGCCTGGTCGCGGTCTGCGGGACGCTGGGCCATGTCTTCGCTGACGCCTTGCAGCACCGCCAACGGGGTTTTCAGGCTGTGGGCGAGGTCGTCGAGGGAGTCGCGGTAGCGGCTGCGTTGCTGGCGTTCGCTGAGCAGCAAGCGGTTGAGCGAGCCGGTCAGGCGCAGCAGTTCACGCGGGTGTTTTTCCGTCAGGCTTTCGCGGGTACCGCCTTCGATTTCGTCGAGTTCCTGGCTCAAGCGGCGTAAGGCCTTGAGGCCCCAGGTCAGGCCGATCCAGAGCAGCGCCAGCAACACCAGCAATGCCGCGCCGAAGCCCAGATAGAGATTTTCGCGCAGGCCTTCGAGGGTGGTTTCGTATTCACGCACCGGTTGCAGTGCGACGATGCTGAACGCTGCGCTTTTGCCGCCGAGCAGTTTGACTTCGACGTCGTAGACGAAGAACTCCTGACCGCTGGCTTCACGAATCCGCGCGAACTCGTTGCCGAGGCCGTCGTAACGCGGTTTGTAGTTGATCTGTTCTTCCTGGGTGGCTTTCGAGCGCCACACCAGTTTGCCGTCGCGGTCGTAGATATAGCCGAGCAAGCGGAAATCGGTAAGGTTGAAACGCTCGTCGGGCAATTGCGACGGCATCACCAGCCGACCGTTTTCCACCCGCGCGGCGGAGATCAATGTGGTGACGTCGGAGGCCAGGCGTTGTTCGATCGAGTCCTGCAAGGCAAGGCTGAAGGCGCCCTGCATCGCCGGCAACAATGCGAGCATGAACAGCACCGCCAGCGTGGTGGCGGCGAGCATCAAGCGAACGCGAAGGGAACGGATCAAGTGCAGCGCTCATTGAACAGGTAACCGAGGCCGCGCACGGTGTCGATCGGTTTGAACCCGGCCGGGCCTTCGAGTTTGCGGCGCAGACGGCCGACCAGCACTTCGATGACATTCGGATCGCGCTCGTCGTCATCCGGATACAGCTGCTCCATCAAGCGATCCTTGGGCACCACTTGCTGGTGATGGCGCATGAGGTATTCGAGGATGCGGTATTCGTAAGCAGTCAGCGCCAGCGGTTGCTCATCGAGGCTGGCCTGTTTGCGATTGAGGTCGAGCAGCAACGGCCCGGCAACGATGGTCGACTGGGTGAAACCGCTGGAGCGGCGCAGCAATGCGTTCAGGCGTGCGTCGAGTTCTTCGAACTGGAACGGCTTGACCACGTAATCGTCGGCACCGGCGGCGAGTCCTTCAACCTTGTCCTGCCAGTTGCCGCGCGCGGTGAGGATCAGGATCGGGAAGGTCTTGCCGCCCGAGCGCAACTGGCGGATCAGGTCGAGCCCGCCCATGCCCGGCAGGCCGAGATCGATCACCGCCAGATCGAAGTTGTACTGACCGGTCTGGTACAGCGCCTCCTCGGCATTGGCCACGGACTCGACCACATGACCGCTTTCCGTCAGGCGGGTTTGCAGGTGATGACGCAACAGCGCCTCGTCTTCGACGACCAACAGTTTCATGCCTTTCTCCCTATCACTTGAACTCTCCAGGCAACTACCTGTGGGAGCGAGCCTGCTCGCGAATCCGGTGGATCAGCCAAGCAAGTGTCGGCTGATACACCCCTTTCGAGCAGGCTCGCTCCCACACGTCAAACTGCGACAACCGCTTAGAAATAGTAGTTGGCCGACAGGTAGGTCTGCGCGCTGCTGGTCAAGTCCAGCGAGCCCTGTTTGCTGCCGCCGCTCTCTTTCATTTCGGTGCTGGCGTTGCTGCGCAGGTAACGGTAACCGAGTTCCACCGAGGTGTTCTGCGAAACTTGCTGCAACACACCGACCTGGCCACCGATGGCGTAACCGATATCGCTGTCACGGCTGAAACCTGGCGAATCCTGCGTCAGCTTGGTCAGACCGGCCGTGGCGCCACCGAACAACTTGGTGCTGCCGCCCACCGGATAGAACAGGTCATAGCTGCCGAGCAGATTTTCCTGGCGCAGTTTAACGCCATTGTGCGAGCCGGAAACGTTGTCGTAGGTGGCGTAGTAGCGGCCCTGGCTGTTTTGCTGACCGAGGCGCATGCCGTAGGTGTTGTTGCCGTCGATGGCCCCGGTGACGTTGGGGTTGCCGAGATTGTTGTTGAGCGCGTGGGACTTGTCGATCTTGTCGCTGGTCTGGCCGAACGTCAGGCCGGCGAAGTTGCTGGTGTCGTCGGCGTTGGCCGCGATGCTGGAGCCTAACAGGGTAAAAGCCAGCAGCAATTTGTTTAAACGAGTCATGGGTATTTCCTCTTTCACAGTGCTGTTTGGGTATGGCGCAAGGTTACTGAGCCGCCCCTGTACGGCCCCTGAACCGTCTCTGAACCTGACCTGAACCGGATCGACTAGGCTGTTCTGACCACTTTCAATAAGGAGACCCGACCATGCGCCTGTTCCTCGCCCTCACTTTGCTGGCAGTCAGCAGCTTCACCCAGGCTGCGATCAAGACTGAAGAAATCCCCTACCAAAGCGCCGACGGCAGCCAACTGATCGGCTACTACGCCTACGACGACGCGATCAAAGGCCCACGCCCCGGCGTTGTCGTGGTCCACGAATGGTGGGGGCTGAACGATTACGCCAAGCGCCGCGCGCGGGATCTTGCCGGACTTGGCTACAGCGCGCTGGCCATCGATATGTACGGCGAAGGCAAGAACACCGAGCACCCGAAAGACGCCATGGCCTTCATGCAGGCAGCGACCAAGGACGCCGATGCGGCGAGCAAGCGCTTCGCCGCCGGGCTCGATCTGTTGAAGAAGCAAAAGCAGACCGACCCGAACAGGATCGCCGCCATCGGCTATTGCTTCGGTGGCGCCGTGGTGCTGAATGCGGCGCGTCAGGGTGTGCCGCTGGCCGGCGTGGTGAGTTTCCATGGCGCGCTGGCAACCAAGACCCCGGCGACTCCGGGCAGTGTGAAGGCGAAAATCCTCGTCGAGCACGGTGCGCTGGACAGCATGGTCACTCAGGACCACGTCACCGCGTTCAAGTCGGAGATGGACAAGGCCGGGGCGGACTACCAGTTCGTCAGTCTGGATGGCGCCAAGCATGGTTTCAGCAATCCGGATGCCGATCGCCTGAGCCATGGCGAGCATGGCGGGCCGGACATTGGTTACAACAAGGCGGCGGACGAGAAGTCGTGGGCGGATATGCAGGCGTTCTTCAAGAAGATTTTCGGTTGAGTCAGTAACGACCGAGGCGCGGCTTTCGCGAGCAGGCTCGCTCCCACACCGGATATCTGTCGCCCAGAAGATCCCTTGTGGGAGCGAGCCTGCTCGCGAAGGCTTCACCGCCGATCTCGACCTCGCCCCGACTAACCGGCAAAATGCCCGCCATGCATACCACCCCCACCCTGCCCGCCTGCTGCACTGCGCTCGACAGCCATTGGCCGTTGCCGACGGTCCTGGCCGATACCGTGCTGCTCAGTACCCACTTCGACCCGGCACGCCTGCTTGGCGATGACTTCCAGCGCAGCGCTGTGCTGGCGCCGCCGAGCATTCAGCGCTCGGTGGCCAAGCGCCAGGCCGAGTTTCTCGCTGGACGCATCTGCGCGCGGGCCGCGCTGCAACAACTCGAAGGCCTGAATATCGTCCCGCCGATTGGCGAAGACCGCGCGCCGGTGTGGCCGGCGCACATCTGCGGCTCAATCACCCACAGCACTGGCCGCGCGGCGGCGATTGTCGCCAACAAACAGCACTGGCGCGGCTTGGGCATGGATCTGGAAAACCTGTTGAGCCACGAGCGCGCTGAACGCCTGGCCGGGGAAATTCTCACGCCAGCGGAACTGCAGCGCATGGCGGCGGGTTCTCAGGAGCAACTGGCGCTGCGGGTGACCCTGACGTTTTCGGTGAAAGAGAGTTTATTCAAAGCGCTGTACCCGATCGTGCAGCAGCGCTTTTATTTCGAGCATGCCGAAGTGCTGGAATGGACTGCGGCGGGTCAGGTCAGGCTGCGGTTGCTGACTGATTTGTCGAGCGAATGGCGCAACGGATCGGAGCTGGAGGCGCAGTTTGCAGTGCAGGATGGGCAGTTGTTGAGTCTGGTCAGCATTCCTGCCTGAAGTTTTGCATTGCCTGTTGTGGCGCCTTCGCGAGCAGGCTCGCTCCCACAGGGGATTGCATTTCAAATGTGGGAGCGAGCCTGCTCGCGAAGGCGGTATCCCGAATCTCAGCGGCGCTCCTGATTCCTCGGCCAGCTCAGACTGAAACAGGCCCCACCCAGACTCTTGCTCTTGCCAATGATCGCGCGCCCGTCGTGCCAGTGAATGATCCGCCGCACAATCGACAAGCCCAGACCATGCCCGCCCGAGGCCCGCGTGCGGCTATCGTCCAAGCGCAGAAACGGCGTGAAGATCCGCTCCCACGCCACTTCCGGCACGCCCGGTCCGTCGTCCTCGACGTCGATCCGGCAACGCAACTGGCCGACCTGATAACTTACCGTCACTTGTGAATGCGCATGGCGCATCGCGTTGCCCACCAGATTCTGCAGCGCCCGATGCAAATAGCGCGGCTCGGCCTCTACCCACGCGCCGTCGTTGTCGGCCGATGACAGACACAAACCGCGCTGCACCGTGACCTCGGCGCGCAGCGGCGCCAATTCTTCGATCACCTGATTGACCAGCGCATCCAGATCGATGCGCTGGAAGGTCAGCGCCGGCGAGCCCTGCTCCAGCCGTGCGTAAGTGAGCATCTCGTCGACCAGTTTATCGAGGTCTTCGATGTCGTGATCCATGCCTTCGCGGTATTTTTCCAGCGCTTGCGGAGTGGTCGCCGTGCCGATCATTTCCAGCCCGAAACGCAGCCGCGCCACTGGAGTACGCAGTTCATGAGAAACCGCGCGCACCAGTTCACGCTGGATCGCCAGCAACTGTTGCAAGTGCTCGGCCATGCCGTTGAACGCCGATGCCAGCCGCCCGACCGAGTCGGCACCGCGCGCCGGCACACGGGTTTCCAGGCTGCCCTTGGCGATGCGCGTGGCCGCTGCTTCGAGGCCGCGCAAACGTCGCTCGAGCTGACGCACCAACAGATAAACGATAAGACCGATCAGGGTCAGACCGAGCGCGGCAATCAATACCAGCCATTCCGGCGGGTACGGATTCATCTGATACAGCGGGCCGATTTCCAGCACCCACGGCGTGCCGACCATACCGGCGAAGACGCGGATCGAATCGCCGCCCTTGCCCAGCGCCATCACCGTATCGCCCTCGGCCACGCGGCGGCTCTGGTCTTCGTCCATGTCGGCGTCATTTACCGTGACCAGACGCAGATCGAAGCCAAAGCCCTTTTCCTGTTTTATCTGCGCCAGACGCTTGGGCTGTTCGCCGACCGGTACCCGCACCAGTTCATCGGCCAGCAGGTAAATGGTCGCCCGGGCCAGTTGCTCGCTGATCTGCTGCACCTCGCCCACCAGCATCATTTGCTCTTTTTCGCTGATCAGCCGATAGACCTTGGCCGCGTGAGGCCCGGTCTGCTCGACCAGCGCCTGACCGCGCAGCACACGGGTGCGCTGGGCCAGATCAAGGTCGGTTTCGGCGAATTTCTTCAGTGTCAGCGGTATACCAAGCAGCCGCTCCCACACCAGCAACGCGCGATGGCGTTCGGTCTGATTCATCGGTTGCAGGTTGTCGGCCATCAGCGAGAAGGTGCCGTGGGCCAGGCGCTCGCGGTATTGCTCGCTGCGCACCTGATTGAGCAGGTTCAGCGCCAGCACGCCGAGCACCGCCACCAGAATCAGCGCGGCGCACATGCCGCCGTAGATGCGCAGGAAGATCGAATTCACAGCGCCAGGTCTGCGCAGGCTTCCGGAACGAACAGGTAGCCTTTGCTGCGGATGGTCTTGATCAGGCGCGGATGGTCGGGGTCGTCGCCGATTTTCGGGCGGATACGCGAGATGCGCACGTCGATCGAGCGGTCCTGGCCGTCGTAGCCGATGCCGCGCAGGGCAGTGAAGATTTCTTCCCGGGAAAGTATCCGCCCGGCGTTGGACACCAGCAGCCACAGCAGGTCGAACTCGGCGCTGGTCAGCTCGATGCCGTTGTCGCTCAGCCAGGCTTCACGTAACGCGTTGTCGACCACCAGTGGACCGAATTGCAAACGTCGGGATTTTTCCGCGACCGGTTCCGGTGTGTCACTGCGGCGCAGCAACGCCTGGATCCGCGCCAGCAACAAGCGCGGACGCACCGGTTTGCATACGTAGTCGTCGGCACCGAGGTCGAGGCCGTGGATCTGATCAGCGTCATCGGTGCGCGCGGTGAGCATCAGGATCGGCCCGTCATACTGGCTGCGCACCTTGCGGCAGATGCTCAGGCCGTCCTCGCCGGGCAGCATCAGATCGAGGATCACCAGATCCGGCTGCTCCTTGATGATCCGCGCCGCCGCCAGCGCACCGTTGCCTTCGATCTCCACGCGCAGGCCATTGGCTTGCAGGTAATCGCGGGTGAGCTCGGCCAGTCGCTGGTCATCCTCGACGATCAATACCTGCCAGGTTTGTTGCTCCACCGGTGACCTCTGCTTGCTGTTTTTATTAAAAGAAGAAAGACAATCGCCTGACACGGACAAAACCTGTGGGAGCGAGCCTGCTCGCGAAAGCGTCTGTTGCTCCAACCTGAATGCTCAGTGGTCAACCGATTCGCGAGCAGGCTCGCTCCCACAATCCTGCGTATACCTCCCGATCATCTGTCATGTTTCAGGAGGATAAAAATGCCCATGCACCCAGCGATTGTATAAACGCCGGTCACCCGGAAAACAAGTCGGTAAATGCGTTCGGACAAGGCGGAATTCTGTGATAGGGTTCGCGCCCTTAAAAAACCGCTGAAGCGTTTTTCCAGGCAAAAAAACAGTGACAAACGGTCTGGCTCAGCAGGTTCGCGGCCTACACGCGTTTTCGCTGTTTCTTACACAAATTACGCACAGGCTTATCCACAGGTAGTACGTTGCAATCCCCCCCTGAAACGCATTATCTTGTAGCACGGCGAAAACAGAGACCCTACATATAGGGTTTTCACCTAAAACGCCCAACCACATTTCAGACCTGAAACTCAAGTGCTTTATGGCCAGTTTCCGGTAGAACAAGCGAGTTTTTTCAAGCCCAAACCGCACTGGCGGATGGCACCGTTTTATTTGGTCCGAAACGGACAAAACGGTATGGGTGTTGCAGTCATGACTGCCACCCGCGAAGGAATCCGGTGGCGAGCTTCGGCTCGTAACCAAAACTTCGGCAAGGATGCGGCGTTGCAGCCTTTTTCCTACTGTTCCGAAGTTTGTAATGCCGACGCCCGTCGGTTGCAGTGCTTCGGTACAGAACGGTGAGCACCATGACGGTGCCAAACAAACATAGAGAATGTGGAGACCACCCCCCATGCAAACCGACACAACTCGCGAGAACCCGCAGGGCACCTTGCCGCAGGCCGCCGATTCGACTTCGGATCTGGCAGCCACCGCGCCTGGCCAGCTGCGCGTGATCAAGCGTAATGGCACTGTCGTTCCTTACACCGATGACAAGATCACCGTCGCTATCACCAAAGCGTTCCTCGCAGTTGAAGGCGGCACCGCTGCCGCCTCGTCGCGAATCCACGACACCGTTGCGCGCCTGACCGAACAGGTCACCGCGACCTTCAAGCGTCGCATGCCATCGGGCGGCACCATCCACATCGAAGAAATCCAGGACCAGGTCGAACTGGCCCTGATGCGTGCCGGTGAGCAGAAAGTTGCACGCGACTACGTGATCTACCGTGACGGCCGTTCGAAAGAGCGCGCAGCTCACGCTCCTGCCGAAGCAGCAGTCAACGCGCACCCGTCGATCCGCATCACCCGCGCCGACGGCAGCCTCGCGCCGCTGGATATGGGCCGCCTGAACACCATCGTTACCGAAGCCTGCGAAGGCCTGGAAGAAGTCGACGGCGACCTGATCCAGCGCGAAACCCTGAAAAACCTGTACGACGGCGTGGCCCTGACCGACGTCAACACCGCGCTGGTGATGACCGCCCGTACCCTGGTTGAGCGCGAGCCGAACTACTCGTTCGTTACCGCCCGCCTGCTGATGGACACCCTGCGTGCCGAAGGCCTGAACTTCCTCGAAGTCGCCGAAAGCGCCACCCATCACGAAATGGCCGACCTGTACGCCAAGGCCCTGCCGGCGTACATCGCCAAAGGTATCGAGTTCGAACTGCTGAACCCTGTGCTGGCTACCTTCGACCTGGAAAAACTGGGCAAGGCGATCAACCACGAGCGCGATCAGCAATTCACCTACCTGGGCCTGCAGACCCTGTACGACCGCTACTTCATCCACAAGGATGGCGTGCGTTTCGAACTGCCGCAGATCTTCTTCATGCGCGTGGCCATGGGCCTGGCGATCGAAGAGAAGCAGAAAGAAGACCGTGCGATCGAGTTCTACAACCTGCTGTCCTCGTTCGACTACATGGCTTCGACCCCGACCCTGTTCAACGCCGGTACCCTGCGTCCACAGCTGTCGAGCTGCTACCTGACTACCGTGCCGGATGACCTGTCGGGCATCTATCACGCGATCCACGACAACGCCATGCTGTCGAAATTTGCTGGCGGCCTGGGCAACGACTGGACGCCTGTTCGTGCGCTGGGTTCTTACATCAAGGGCACCAACGGCAAGTCGCAAGGCGTTGTGCCGTTCCTCAAAGTGGTGAACGACACCGCTGTGGCCGTGAACCAGGGTGGCAAGCGCAAAGGCGCTGTGTGTGCCTACCTGGAAACCTGGCACATGGACATCGAAGAGTTCATCGAGCTGCGCAAGAACACCGGTGACGATCGTCGTCGTACCCACGACATGAACACCGCCAACTGGATCCCTGACCTGTTCATGAAGCGCGTCTTCGATGACGGCAAGTGGACCCTGTTCTCGCCATCCGAAGTACCGGACCTGCACGACCTGACCGGTAAAGCCTTCGAAGAGCGCTACGAGTACTACGAAGCGCTGACCGAGTACCCGGGCAAGGTCAAGCTGTTCAAGACCATCCAGGCCAAAGACCTGTGGCGCAAGATGCTGTCCATGCTCTTCGAAACCGGCCACCCATGGCTGACTTTCAAAGACCCGTGCAACCTGCGCAGCCCGCAGCAGCACGTCGGCGTGGTCCACAGCTCGAACCTGTGCACCGAGATCACCTTGAACACCAACAAGGACGAAATCGCCGTTTGCAACCTGGGCTCGATCAACCTGCCGAACCACATCGTCGACGGCAAGCTCGATACCGCCAAGCTGCAACGCACCGTGAACACCGCCGTGCGCATGCTCGATAACGTGATCGACATCAACTACTACTCGGTGCCGCAAGCGAAGAACTCCAACTTCCGCCACCGTCCGGTCGGTCTGGGCATCATGGGCTTCCAGGACGCTCTTTACCTGCAGCACATCGCCTACGGCTCCGACGCTGCCGTCGAGTTCGCCGACAAGTCGATGGAAGCGGTCAGCTACTACGCGATCCAGGCTTCCTGCGACCTGGCCGACGAGCGCGGCGCCTACGAGACGTTCAACGGTTCGCTGTGGTCCAAGGGCATCCTGCCGCTGGATTCGCAACAGATCCTGATCGAACAGCGTGGCGAGAAGTACATCGACGTCGACCTGAAGGAAACCCTCGACTGGGCACCGGTTCGCGCCCGTGTGCAGAAAGGCATCCGTAACTCGAACATCATGGCCATCGCACCGACCGCGACCATCGCCAACATCACTGGCGTTTCGCAGTCGATCGAACCGACCTACCAGAACCTGTACGTGAAATCGAACCTGTCGGGCGAATTCACCGTGATCAACCCGTACCTGGTTCGCGACCTGAAGGCTCGCGGTCTGTGGGACTCGGTCATGATCAACGACCTGAAGTACTACGACGGTTCGGTGCAGCAGATCGAGCGCATCCCGCAAGAACTCAAAGAGCTCTACGCGACCGCGTTCGAAGTGGACACCAAGTGGATCGTTGACGCCGCCAGCCGTCGTCAGAAGTGGATCGACCAGGCCCAGTCGCTGAACCTGTACATCGCCGGCGCATCGGGCAAGAAGCTCGACGTGACCTACCGCATGGCCTGGTACCGTGGTCTGAAAACCACCTACTACCTCCGTGCCCTGGCCGCGACCAGCACCGAGAAGTCGACCATCAACACCGGTAAGCTGAACGCTGTTTCCAGCGGCGGCAACCACGGCGACGATTCGGTTCTGGCCGCTCCGGCAGGTCCGGCGCCAGTGCCAAAGGCCTGCGCGATTGACGAGCCGGATTGCGAAGCTTGCCAATAAGCTGAGCTGATTTCAGGCGTTGCGAGACGCCTGGAATCTCGTGGCAAACAAAACCCCCGACAGACTTCTGGTTTGTTGGGGGTTTTGTTTTTTGGCGGCCTTGGCGGCCTTTGGGCCGACCGGGCTCTTGAGGTTTTGGGTGTATATCCGTTGCTGCGGGTGTTGCCGCTGGCGGTTTCGCTCTTACAGCGAGTCACCTTTTTCAGACGCCAAAAAGGTAACCCAAAAGGCTTTGCCCCGGCGTACGGCCCGCTCGCTAAAGCTCGGGGTACCTTCGTTACGGGACCGATCCGGGCGCAGCGGCTACGGTTTGCTTCGCTGCACCTCCTTCCGCTGTGTACGACTGCGTCGTACGGTCGCTGCGCTCCCACACCCGGATCGATCCCGTAACGAAGCCTGCCGAAGGGGCAAAAGATCAAAAGCCGAAGCAAAGCAAAAGCCAGATCAAGAGCCAGATCAAAAGATCGCAGCCTTCGGCGGCTCCTACAGTTGGATCGAGTGTTACCTCAAGACCAGGTCGGCTGTCGGGCCGCCTTCGCGAGCAGGCTCGCTCCCACAAAAGCAAAAGCAAAGCAGCGCAGCTGCCCGCGGCGAAGCCGCCCCATTCAACAATGAGCGTTAGCTCGAGTGCTTTTGATCCACCGGCGACGTCGGAAGGCTGAGTGGAGGGATTGATCCGGGCGTGGGAGCGCAGCGACCGTCTGGCGCAGCCAGACACAGCGGAAGGAGGTGCAGCGAAGCAAACCGTAGCCGCTGCGCCCGGATCGATCCCGGAGCGAAGGAACCCGAGCCTGCGAGGGCCGAACGTAGGAGCAAGCGTTTTTTGCTTACTTTTTTAGGCGCTTGTAAAAAAGTAAGTCGCCGTAAGGGCGAAACCGCCAGCCGCAACACCCGCAGCAACGGGTATTCCCCCACCCCCCAAGAACACGGTCGGCCCAAAGGCCGCCGAGTTCACCCAGCCCCAACCCGAGGCTTGGGAAACAAATTATCGAGAGTCTCCAACAACCTAACGTGATAAATCGGCTTGCGAAACAGATCCAGCACCTGCAACCGCAACATATCGCTGACATCCTCCATATCCGCATGCCCCGACATCACAATCACCGGCAAATGCGCCCGCGACGTATGCTCACGCAACCGCCTGATCAACGACATGCCGGACTCCTCCGGCATACGCAGATCAGTAATCACCAGAGCAATATCCGGATGCCGGGTCAGATGATGCAGCGCGAGCTTCACCGACGTCGCGGTGTGACAGACAAACCCCTCCCCCTCCAGCAACTCCGCCAACTCCAGCAACGCGTCTTCTTCATCATCAACCAGAAGCAGTTGTTGGCGGGACGACGAAGACGCGTTCATAGGCAATACCTGAATACTGAAAGGTAAATCCAGTGTAGTGCGATATCAGCCAGGTGCAGAGTTCATAAAAATAGAAGGGTGCTTAAGGAGCCGGTGCCGCCGGAAGTGCATTCAAAATGCTGTTGAATATCGCCAGGATCCGATCTCCAATCGGCGTAATGAACGCCACAACCACCACCGCCACCATCGCCACCACAATCGCATACTCGATCGCCGAAGCACCCTCTTCACTGCGGGCAAACGCGCGAGCCTTGGCGATCACATAATCAAAAGTCATACGAAACATAGGTCCACTCCTTCGCGCCTCTGGCGCCGACATCACCACCGCGGCAAGGTTCCACCGTGCCACCTGAGCATTGTCAACAAACCCCCGCCCAACAACTGTAAGAACGCATTAATCACAAAGCATTAATCCCATCGTTTTTCCGCCGTTTCCGGCTGTTAACTGGCCAGAGTCATACTTTGGTACGGTTATTTCGCCTGTCATTAATGGCGCTTTTGCTTGGATCAGCTAGCTTGGAAATAGCGAAATAGTTGCATGTTCATAGCTGCCGAAGCAGTCCGCCTTTCGCAAGCAAATGCAATCGGTTGTGCAGCAGGAAAGGGAGAGCCGTCATGAACAGTCGCGTCACCATGGGCCTAGCCGCGTTGCTGTTGCTCGGCGCGGTTTTTGTCGGTTACTGGGGGCTGGTGCTCAGTCGTCAGCCGGCCCCGGTCGCCGAGGCGCCCGTCGCCCCAGCGGTCAGCATTGAACAGACTGTCGCGATTGCCGAAGACCAGACCCGCCAACCGGTAGTAGTGCTGCTCCACGATGTAGCGCCGTTCACGCCGTTGACCGCCGCCGATGTGACCGTGGAAAAACTGCGCAGCGCGCCGGCCGGCAGCCTGACCAGCATTGAACAAGCAGTCGGCCGCACACCTTGGCGCCACCTCAGCGCCGGCACCTGGCTCAATGACGAAAGCTTCCAGGCTGGCGGTGCGCTGGCGCGGATGATTCGCCGCGACGAGCGCGCACTGACCGTGGCCGTCGATGAAGTGATCGGTGCCGCCGGGCAGTTGCTGCCGGGCGATTACGTTGATGTGCTGCTGTATCTGCGCGAGGACGCGAGCAATCTGCAGCAGTCGGCGCAGATCGCCGTTCCGGCCCTGCGCGTGCTCGGGATCGGTGATCAGTACGGCCTGACCAACGACGGCCAACCGGCATCGCCGAGCCTCAGCGCCGAAGAAAAACTCAAACAGGACCAGCGCCGCATCGCCGCGCGGACTGCGGTGCTGGCGGTGCCGGAACAACTGCTCAGCCGCCTGATGCTCGCCACTCAAGTCGGCACCTTGCGCCTCGCGGTGCGCAGCAGCGAAGAACAGCGGCTGGCCAAATACTGGGCCGGCGAAGCGCAATCGCCCGCGCATCTGGATCGCGCCAACAGCCAGCTCTTCCAGTTCACTCAACTCGCCCTGGGCAGCGCCCAAAAAACACCTGCCACCGCCAGTGCCAGCGCGGCGCCCAGGCCTGCGGTGGAAATCATTCGCGGCAACCAGATCAGCCAACAAACCCCATGACTGCGCAAGGATTCACGTGCATGCAGAGTCGACTCAGACCGACATTGAAACCGGCGCTCCGGGCCTTGCTGTTGTTGGGATTGACGATGGACAGCGCCTTCGCGGCGGTGGGCAACTGCTCGGCACTGCCGCGCCTGCCCTCGGTGATCGAAATCGGTGAAGGCTTCCAGCAGGACATGCAGTCACCGGTGGCAATCACTCGGCTGGCAGTGGGCGACCCAAAAATTGCCGACGTGCATGCCAATGGCGGTTCGTCCTTTTTGCTCACGGGCGTCGGCCCCGGCGCGACCAGCCTGATGGTCTGGACGGCCTGCTCGGCGCAGCCGCAACAAGCCATGGTCTTTGTCCAGGGCGCGGCGACCACGGCGCTGACCAACAGCGTGCCGTCGGACGATCCGACCCTGCCATCGCAAGTGCAGACCGACATCCGCTTCGTCGAAGTCAGCCGCACCAAACTCAAGGAAGCCACGGCGTCGCTGATCGGCACGCGCGGCAATTTCCTGTTCGGTTCGCCCGGCACGCTGCCACCGATCGACGGCGTGCCGCAGCCGCGCCTGCCAGTGGATAACTCGCTGTTCAATTTCTCCTGGGTCGGCGGCAAGACCATGGCGATCATCAACGCCCTGGAAACCAGCGGCTTCGCCTACACCCTGGCGCGGCCGAGTCTGGTGGCGTTGAACGGGCAGAGTGCGAGCTTCCTGGCCGGCGGGGAAATCCCGATTCCGGTGCCCAGTTCCGGCAGCGACAGCGTGTCGATCGAGTACAAGGAATTCGGCATCCGCCTGACCCTGACGCCAACCATCATCGGCCGCGACCGCATCGCCTTGAAAGTCGCCCCGGAGGTCAGCGAACTGGATTTCGCCAACGCGGTGAACATCGCCGGCACCACCGTTCCGGCGCTGACCATCCGCCGCACCGACACCAGCGTGTCGCTGGGTGATGGCGAAAGTTTCGTCATCAGCGGTTTGATCAGCACCACCAACAGCTCGCAAGTGAACAAGTTTCCAGGCCTGGGCGACATTCCCATCCTCGGCGCGTTTTTCAAGGGTTCGCAAATCAAACGCGAAGAGCGCGAACTGCTGATGATCGTCACCCCGCACCTGGTCCAGCCATTGGCGGCGGACGCGCGTTTGCCGTCGTTGCCGGGAGAGAAGCTGCGCAATTACGACCCGAATTTCTATCGCATGTTCTTCCTCGAGAACGGTAACTTCGACAAGCGCAGCGGGTTATCGCAATGAGCCAGAATCTCAGTCAGACCTTCCTCGCCATCACCCGCAACAGCACCGATCTGGAATGGCTGCAAAGCGCACTCGCGCCACTGGGCCAGGTGGTCAGCGCCGGTGCCGGCAGCCTCGACGAACTGCTCGCACTGGTCGATGTGACGTTCGCCAATCTGGTCTTCGTCGGTCTCGATCGCGAGCATGTCGTGGCGCAAAGTGCGCTGATCGAAGGTGCGCTGGAAGCCAAGCCGATGCTGGCAATCGTCGCCCTCGGCGACGGCATGGACAATCAACTGGTGCTCAATGCGATGCGCGCCGGCGCGCGGGATTTCGTCGCCTATGGCTCACGTTCAAGCGAAGTCGCCGGGCTGGTGCGGCGCCTGGGCAAACGCCTGCCCGCCGTCACTCCCAACACGCAGCTGGGCGGGCTTACCGTGATGTACGGCGTGCAGAGCAGTTCCGACGGTGCCTTGCTCGCCAATCACATGGCCATGGTGGTGCAGAAGAGCGGCCAGCAAACCTTGCTGCTCGACCTTGGCCTGCCCCGTGGCGACAGCCTCGCGCTGTTGGGGCTGGAGAGCTCGTTTCACTTCGGCGACGCCCTGCGCCATCTGCGCCGGCTCGACGCTACGCTGATCGACAGCGCTTTCACCAGCGCCGACCACGGCCTGCGCATTCTTGCCTACGCCAACACTGACGAGCCGCTGGAAACCACCAGTGCCGCCGAGCTGTACATGCTCCTCAGCGCCCTGCGCCAGCACTTTCAGCACATTGTCGTGAACCTCACCGGGCAGGCCGACAGTGAGGCATTGCGCACCTTCGTCAGCCATTGCGACAAACTGCTGTGGTACACCGACCAGAACGTACTCAACTGCCGACGCAACCTCGCCGTGCTCAACCAGTGGCGCGAGAAAGGCATGAAACTCGAGCACGGGCGCTTGCTGATCGATCGCTACCTGAGCAACGTTGCGCCGGATGCCGATACCCTGGGCAAGACCTTCAATCTGGAAGTCATCGCCGTGCTGGCGTTCAGTCCCGATGTGCGCCTGAACGCGAAAAACCAGGGCGTGAGTCTGTTCGAACTGGCGCCGCGAGAGAAACTCACCCAGAGCCTGCGCGCCCTCGGCGAACGTCTGGCCAAGCGTTCCGAAGGCCTGAGCAAACCGAAAGTCACCTGGTTTGATCGTCTGCGAGGTCACTCATGAGCGCAGAAAAACTCTTTGGCGCGACGCCACGCGGAGCGATCGGTAACAGCGATCACGAAGGCCTGAAACTGGTCCTGCACCGCTACATCATCGACGCCATTGAGGAGTCGGGGAAAAACCTGCTGGAAGGTTCGCGCCAGCAACTGGCGCAGTTCGTCACCGACAAGGTCGCCGAATACATCGCGCGTTTGCATCTGGCGATCTCGCGCTACGAAATGGAGCGCCTCGGCGAGGAAATCGTCGACGAGCTCACCGGTTTCGGCCCACTGGAAGTCCTGCTGCGTGACCCGTCGGTGACGGAAATTCTGGTCAACGGCCCGCACCGGGTGTTCATCGAGCGCGACGGCGTTTTGCATCAGAGCGATCTGCGTTTTATCGATGCGCATCACGTCGAGCGGGTCATGCAGCGCATCCTTGCGCCGCTCGGGCGCCGCCTCGATGAGTCCTCGCCGATGGTCGATGCGCGCCTGCCCGATGGTAGCCGGGTCAACGCGATCATCCCGCCGATCGCCCTCGACGGCCCGTGCCTGTCGATCCGCAAGTTCCGCAAGGACATGCTCAAGAGCACCGACCTGATGGCGATGCAGACCATCGATCTGGCGATTTTCGAGTTTCTGCAGAACGCCGTGGGCAGGCGCTGCAACATCCTGATCAGTGGCGGCACCGGCACCGGCAAGACCACGCTCTTGAACATCCTCAGCCAGTTGATCAACCCGCACGAGCGGCTGGTGACCATCGAAGACGTCGCCGAACTGCAACTCGGCCATCCGCATGTGGTGCGTCTGGAAACCCGTCCGCCGAATGCCGAGGGGCATGGCGAGGTCAAGGCCAGCGACCTGATTCGCAACGCCCTGCGCATGCGTCCCGACCGGATCATTCTTGGCGAGATCCGAGGCGTCGAAGTGGTCGACGTGCTCACCGCGATGAACACCGGCCACGACGGTTCGATGAGCACCGTGCATGCCAACAATGCCCAGGACGCGTTGCTGCGCCTGGAGACGCTGGTCGGCCTGACCGGGCGCTCGATCGCCGAACGCACCTTGCGCCAGATGATCTGCGCCGCCCTCGACGTGATCATTCAACTGACGCGCATGCCCGATGGCCGGCGCTGCGTCAGCGAAGTGGTGGAAGTAGTCGGCATCCGCGAGGACGTCTACGTCACCAACACCCTGTTCCGCCTCGACCGCCGCACGGGGTTCGGCTTTGTGCGCGAAGCGGTCAACCCGGCCGGCGACAAGCTGCGCCAAGACGCTCACCTGGGCTGACGGCGAGGAGCACGCAGATGCTGGGACCGATCATTCTTATCGCCATTTGCCTGATGCTGCTCGGGCTGTCGATCTATCTGTTCCTGCAAGGCCTGCGCAAGACCGCGACGGAAAAAGTCCTCAATCGACTCGCTGCGGGGCAACCGCAATTGGCCGTGGAACAGACGAAATGGGTGGGATTGGAGCGCATGTTTTTGCGTGCCGGCCTCGGTCAGCCGAGCGAGCGCTTCGGCCTGTGGCTGAGCCTGTGGGCGGCGGCCATGGGCCTGGGATTTCTGCTCGGGAGCTGGGTTGGTCTGCTGATCATGATGATCGTCCCGCCCGTGGCGTTGCGGCTGTACATCGCCATTCGCTACCGACGGCGGATCCGCCGCATGATCGAACAACTGCCGCAACTGCTCGACCATACCGTGCGCAGCCTAAAGTCCGGGCGCACGCTGAGCGATGCGGTGCTGGGCGGCATCGAGGCCAGTGAAGATCCCTTGAAAGCGGCCATGGGCCGGGTGCAGCGCAACGTGCAACTGGGGGTGAACCTGCCCGATGCGGTCAGCGATTTTGCCGAGCTCTACGAGCAGGACGAATTGCGCATGTTCGCCCTCGGCCTGAAGGTCAATCACCGCTACGGCGGCAATGCCAGTGAGCTGTTGGAGAACCTGATCAAACTGATCCGCGAGCGCGACCAGGGCGCGCGGCAGTTGCGCGCGTTGACGGGGGAAACGCGCATGACCGCTTGGGTGCTCGGTTTGCTGCCGTTGATTCTGGTCAGTTACTTCATGCTGACCAACCCCGGCTACATGCTCGGCATGTGGCACGACGAAAGCGGCCAGACCATGCTGCTCAGCGCCGCCGCGTTGCAGGTGCTGGGCAGTATGGCGCTGTGGCGCATGTTGCGGAGCGTTTGAAATGGTCTGGCTCGCGGCGTTGCTGTTGCTCCTCGGTTCGCTGTTATTGCTGGGCAATCACCTGCACACCGAGCGCCGCCGCGTGCGACAGGTGCATCAGCGCTTGCATGGCCAATTGGTCCGGGAAAACCGTTTCGGCCATTGGCTGCGCGCACTGGGCAACAGCCGTTTCGGCCGGGGCTCAGTGAGCATCGACAGCGAAACCCAGACCCTGCTCGGCCGCCTCGGCTGGCGCCGCGCCAACGAACGCGCGCTCTTCGCCGCCTGCCAGATCGGCACGCCGCTGCTCGCTGTGGGGCTGGCGATCTTCTTGCAGGAAGTGTTTTTCCCGCAGACCAGCCACCGCTGGATGGCGCCGATGTTCGCCGCAGGCGGCGGCTATCTACTGCCCAAACGCCTGCTCGCCTACGCCGCCGCCCGCCGGCAGAAAACCATCGCCGTGGAAATTTCCACATTCATTCCGCTGCTGCGCATCCTCTTCGAATCCGGCATGGCCGTGGAACAAGCGCTGCGCGTGCTCAGCGTCGAAGCGCAGAAACTGCTGCCGGAACTGACCAGCGAACTGCGCCTGATCCTCAGCCGCGTCGACTCCGGTCTGGAGCTGGGGCAGGAGCTGAACAAGACCGCAGTGATGCTCGCGGTGGACGAATTCACCGACACCTGCGTGATCCTCCAGCAACTGATCCACCAGGGCGGCGGCGCGATGAAATCGCTGTTGGCGCTCAAGCAATTGCTCGATGACCGACGCCTGACCCGGCTGCAGGAATACATCTCGAAAATGTCGGCGAAGATGTCGGTGGTGATGATGCTGTTTCTGTTTCCGGCCCTGCTGATCGTACTGGCCGGCCCGGGCTTCACCGCCATTGCTCGCGCGTTCGCAAACTGACCTTGGCTCATGGAGAGCGTTTGATGAAAGTACTGATAGTCATGGCAAGTCTGTTGCTGCTCAGCGGCTGCGCCACGGATGGCCAGGCGCCGTGGACCTCGCTGCTGTCGCCGTCCAGCTGCAGCAAACTCACGTCGGAGCAGGAACTGTCGCTGAACCTCGCCGATGATCTGGCCAGCGACGGCAAGCTCCACGCCAGCCTCGCCAACCTGCAAAGCCTGCCGGACAACCTCAGCGAAGTGCGCCTGCGCAAAGCCAAGGTCTATCGCCTGCTCGGTCGCAGCGAAGCCGAGCCGCTCTACCGCAGCCTGCTCGGCGGCTGCCTCACCGCCCAGGCCGAACATGGCCTGGGCCAGGTCTACGCCGCCCGTGGCGACAACGGCCAGGCCCAGGCCCACCTGCAACGCGCCGCACGCCTGGCGCCCACTGACGAAAAAATCCGCAATGACCTCGGCGTGGTCTACCTCAACCAACTGCGCCTCAACGAAGCGAAATTCGAATTCCTCACCGCCATCGAGCTGAGCCAGAACAATCAGTTGGCGACGCTGAACATGGTCACCCTGCTGCTCTACCAGAACGACTGGCCCCAAGCCGCAGAGGTCGTCAGCCGCTCGAAACTGACCCCGGAACAATTCACCGAAGCGCAGCAACGCGCAGAAAAACTCAAAGCCCCGACCAACGCCAAAGCCACACCCGGCGACCGCGTCGCCGCCTTCATCGACCCCCTACCGCCGACGCTCGAATAGGAGACAGCCATGACCATCCGCAAAGGCCTGTGCTACCTGACCCTGCTCACCCTACCCCTCGGCGCCCACGCCATCGACACCGGCCCGGCTTCAGCGCAGCAGCAGGAAACCGAAGGCTGGCTGGTCCTGCAAAGCCGCAACAAAGCCGCCTCACCCAAACCCCAGAGTGCAACAGCCACCGAACGCGAACTGGCGATGCAGCGCTGGCTGAAGAAATACCAGTACGAGATCCCGGATTTTTACGATCCGGATGCGGGCGGGAAGATCGAGAGCAAGAATTAGTCTGGTGGAGCCCTTGAAGGCCCCTTCGCGAGCAGGCTCGCTCCCACAGTCGACCGCGTGCTTTCGGTGGGAGCGAGCCTGCTCGCGAAGAACGATAACGCCGTCGCAGGTCAGGTCTGCGGATCAACCCGATCCAGCGCTCGATTCACGGCTAGCTCGGCCAGCATGACAATCTGCTGAATCGCCAACGCCGTGCTGCGCTGAAACCCGCTCAACTCGCCAGCGAAATTACTCGCCATCGCACTCGCTGACGCCAGCGACTCACAGGCATGCGCCAACAAGCTTTCGGTATCGACATTGGGCACCACCATGAACAGCGCGCTGGGCGGGTGCGGTTTTGCGGGTTCGGGGCAGAGATAGAAATCGAGCGCGCGTTTTATCGCTTCGCGGTTTTTCACCAGATCGTCGGCGCGCATGGC
>NZ_RCOC01000068.1:0-60702 GCF_004307515.1 Pseudomonas sp. Sample_14
GCCATATGACCCGAAACTTGCGCTTGCCCGGTGAGGCTCAAGACGGTATCTACATCGATTACGGGGTGATGCCGTAAAGCTCGCAATACTCGATCCAGCCCATCCCCGCCATTTCCGCCACTTCCCGATGCACTTCCAGCCGTTGCGCCTGATATTCCTCGGGCGAAGCAGCGGTCAACTGCAACGTCAGCTCCCAGGCGAACAACCTCTGTCTCTCCGCTTCTTCCTCAAACGCCTCATGCAAGCGTTCTTCGCGATACTGCGCCTGGGTTTCGCCCTTGGCCTGAGCCAGCAGCGGGTTGAGATGGTCGAGGGTTTCACGTAGTTCGGGTCGCGCATCGAGAAACAGTTTCAAAGCCTGTTCATGTCGCTGGTCGCTAGGCGCCATGTAATTTCCTTGTGTGACTGATGACCATAGGGTGCCGCACCTGCTTGCGCATGTCGCGCATAAAAACAGTAAAGCAGAACGATTTGCCGCGTCGCAGTGCTACAGTCCGCTTTTTTCTCGATGAGCAAATGCAATGCGAATGCTGATGGTAGTGCTGGCGGCGGCCCTGTTGGCCGGGTGCGCCGGTTCGGTGATGAACGATGCTCGCAGCAAGAGCCCGGACAAGGTCCTGACCTCGGACAAGCCGGAGAAAGACGTCGCCCGGTGCGTGCAATTCGCCTGGCAGGACGAAGCGGTGTTTGGCGTCGACGCGGCGGCCTATCTGGAACCGCGCAAGTCCGGCGGCACTACGGTTTATACGCGTTCGGCAGAGTCGTTTGTCGATGTGATCACCGAAGCGTCAGGTACGACCTTGAACTATTACGCGCAGAAGAGTGATTTTGTCGCGATGCGGCGGATGGCGGCGATGGCGACCTGCCTGTGATTATGGGGTGAAGCGGTTGACGCTTTCGCGAGCAGGCTCGCTCCCACAAGTTGTAATGCATTGCACTGTGGGAGCGAGCCTGCTCGCGAATACGGCATGACTCAATCGATCAGGCGCTTCTGAAAGTAGTGCCGCTTGTGCCCCGGTGGGTAGTCAACGATTTCCCCAAACTGGCTGAACCCCAGCTTCCTGTAGAACTCCGGCGCCTGAAAATCGAACGTGTCGAGCCAGAGGCCGTAGCAATTCTTTTCCCTGGCCAAGGCTTCCGCCTGAGCCATCAATTTCGAGCCGATACCCTTTCCGCGACCCTGTTCCGGCACGGACAGCAGCTCGATGAACATCCAGCGAAAAATCATTCGCCCGTACAAACCGCCCAGTATTTCGCCATTTTCGTCTTTGACCATCAAGGCGAACGGCTCGGATTTCGAACCGCCGGTTTGAGCATCGTTGTATTCGATCAGCGGCTGCAGAATGGCCTGACGCTGTTCCTCGGTAGGGCTCTGCGTCAACTCGATACGCAAATTCATGCATGACTTCCTTGTGTAATTGAACGCCCAGCCTAACCCGTCCGGGCAAACGCCTCCAAGCCCTTCGATCGAACAAGCGGAACCGTCAAACCAGCGTTGCGGTCTAGGCTTTTATCGCGTCTTTCCCTGAGCGCGATTGATGAGGAAATCCCGTGAATATTTTTGAAGCCCTGCGCGAAAGCCACGAGCGCCAGCGCACTTACGCCAAGGCTTTGATCGCGACCAGCGGCGACAGCCCTGAGCGGGTCGAGGCCTACAAGCAGCTCAAAGCAGAACTGCAAGCCCATGAAACCGCTGAAGAGCGGCATTTCTATATTCCGTTGATGGAAATCGATGAAGGCGTGGACCTGAGCCGCCACGCCATCGCCGAACACCACGAAATGGACGAGATGATGGAAGAGCTCGACGAGACCGAAATGTCCAGTCCGGCCTGGCTGGCCACGGCCAAAAAGCTTTCCGACAAGGTTCATCACCACCTCGAGGAAGAAGAGCACAAATTCTTCCAGATGGCCGGCAAGCTGCTCGACGATAAACAGAAAAGCCAACTCGCCGGGCAGTACGAAAAGGAGTATCAGGCGCAACTGTCTGAATGACCAAAGGCGACTCGGCGTGTAGGTGTTCAGCTACACGTTGAGTGCGATGCGTCGTCGAGCGCTGGTTATGCATCCAGTGTTTCCGGGCTTTTTACGTCTTGCACACTGGGACTGTGACAAAAGCGCCGATGGACAAAAAATTCACCTCCGTTAGCTTGAAGGCCTCTCCTCGGGAAGGAGAGTTCTCAAATCAACGGAGTGAGCAAGATGAATCAGGCAATCCCACAAACCCAACTCAAACACGGTCGTGTCATCTCGCCAGCGAGTCGCGGCGCAGTGGCCATCGACCTCGGCCTGCTCGGCGCTTGGCAAGTCAATGAAATGGAAGGTGGCAAGAACTTTCCGGCCATGGACGCCGGACCTTTCCCGCAACCTTTCGAGACCGACTCGGACAGCGTCGCGCCGCCGGCCGATGGCTACATTCTCAGCGGCGGCAAGACCGATGCCCGCGATTGCGTCAATTACACCGACGACGAGATGAGCAAGAAGCTCGGCCGTTCATTCAACTGGCCGCTGCTGAATGTCGATCCGGGGCAGATTCTCGAGGTCAGCTGGGCGTACACCGCGCCGCACACCACCCGTGGTTATCGCTGGCTGATCACCAAAGACGGCTGGGATCCACAGCAACGCATCAGCCGTGCGCAGCTGGAAACCCAGCCGTTCTTCGAAGACTTCTACCCGCAAGTGCCGTATTACAGCCATGCCGGCGAATTGAAGGCCAAGGTCGATCATCAAGTGAAGCTGCCTGCGAACAAGCAGGGTCATCACGTCATTGTGCTGATGTGGATCGTCGCCAATACCGGCAACGCCTTCTACCAGGCCTTCGACGTCGACTTTCAGTAACCGCGCAGGCTGAACGAGCCCGGTAGCGCTGCCGGGCTTTTTTTATCGGCGCAATTGATCGACCATGGCAGTCCCCCCATGAAGACAGGATCAGACGCGATGTCCAACACAGCCGAACGGGTCAACATCGTCGACACTCAGGTGTTGTCCCACGACTGGTATCTGTTGAAGAAAATCACTTTCGATTACCACCGCAACAACGGCGAATGGCAGCGCCAGACCCGCGAGGTATACGACCGGGGCAACGGCGCGGCGATTCTGCTGTTCAACCGCGAAAAGCGCACGGTGGTGCTGACCCGCCAGTTTCGTTTGCCGGTGTTCGTCAACGGCCACGATGGATTGTTGATCGAGGTGGCCGCCGGGTTGCTGGAAGGTGCCGCGCCCGAGCAGCGCATTCGTGACGAAGCCGAGGAGGAAACCGGTTACCGCGTGCACGACGTGAAAAAAGTATTCGAGGCGTACATGAGTCCCGGTTCGGTGACGGAGAAACTGCACTTCTTTATCGCTGAATACGACGCGGCGTCCAAAGTCAGCGACGGTGGTGGCCTTGAAGAGGAAACCGAAGAACTGGAAGTGCTCGAGTGGGGCTTCGATGAGGCACTGGCAGCGTTTCAACGCGGCGAGATCTGCGATGCCAAGACCATCATGCTGTTGCAGTACGCAGCGATGAATAACCTCTTCGCTTGATTCGGGCAGGAGCTGCCAACGGCTGCGATGGCTCAGCATACTGGCTGAACAGGGAGGCGCAATACGCAAAGCCGGCCATACTGCTTGTTGCTCCTGAAGTGTTGCCCTGCGTTTTGCGCAGTCCCCAAAAACAAAAAGAGATCGACTCATGAAGTACGAACCTTTGGCCAGATCGCTCATTGCGACCTCTCTGGCGCTCAGCTGTCTCATGGCTCACGCGGCATCAGTGGCTCCGGTGGCGGCGGAAAACGGCATGGTGGTCACCGCGCAACATCTGGCGACCCATGTCGGCGTCGACGTTTTGAAAAACGGCGGCAATGCCGTGGATGCGGCAGTGGCCGTGGGCTATGCGCTGGCGGTGGTCTATCCGGCTGCGGGCAACCTTGGCGGCGGCGGGTTCATGACTATTCAACTGGCGGACGGGCGCAAGACCTTTCTCGATTTCCGCGAAAAAGCGCCGCTGGCAGCGACCGCCAACATGTATCTGGACAAGGACGGTAACGTCATTCCGGAACTGAGCACGCGCGGGCACCTGGCGGTCGGCGTACCGGGTACGGTGTCCGGCATGGAGCTGGCGCTGAGCAAATACGGCACCAAACAGCGCAAGGAGATGATTGCCCCAGCGATCAAACTGGCCGAAGACGGTTTCGAGTTGCAGCAGGGCGATGTCGAGCTGCTCGAATACGCGACGGATGTGTTCAAGAAGGACATGCGCGATTCCGGCTCGATCTTCCTCAGCAACGGCGAGCCGATGCAGGTCGGGCAGAAACTGGTGCAAAAGGATCTGGCGAAAACCCTGCGGACGATTTCCGACAAGGGCGCCGACGGCTTCTACAAAGGTTGGGTCGCCGATGCCATTGTCACTTCCAGCCAGGCCAACAAAGGCATCATCACCCAGGCCGACCTGGACAAATACAAGACTCGCGAACTGGCCCCGGTGGAATGCGATTATCGCGGCTATCACGTAGTCTCGGCGCCACCGCCAAGCTCCGGCGGGTTGGTGATCTGCCAGATCATGAACATTCTCGAAGGTTATCCGATGAAGGACCTGGGCTTCCATTCCGCTCAGGGCATGCACTACCAGATCGAAGCGATGCGCCATGCGTACGTCGATCGCAACAGCTACCTCGGCGATCCGGATTTCGTGAAGAATCCGATCGAGCATCTGCTGGACAAGAATTACGCGACCAAACTGCGCAACGCCATCCAGCCGCAGAAGGCCGGTGTGTCGGCTGAGCTCAAGCCCGGTGTAGCGCCCCACGAGGGCAGCAACACCACGCACTATTCGATCGTCGACAAGTGGGGCAATGCGGTCTCGGTCACCTACACCCTCAACGACTGGTTCGGCGCAGGCGTGATGGCGAGCAAGACCGGGGTGATTCTCAACGATGAAATGGACGACTTCACCTCCAAGGTCGGCGTGCCGAACATGTACGGGCTGGTCCAGGGGGAGGCCAATGCCATCGCACCGGGCAAGGCGCCGCTGTCGTCAATGAGTCCGACCATCGTCACCAAGGATGGCAAAGTGGTGATGGTGGTCGGCACGCCGGGCGGTAGCCGGATCATCACCGCGACCTTGCTGACCATGCTCAACGTCATCGATTACGGCATGGGCTTGCAGGAAGCGGTCGACGCGCCGCGCTTCCATCAGCAGTGGATGCCGGAGGAAACCAACCTCGAAGACTTCGCCGCCAGCCCGGATACGAAAAAAATCCTGGAAAGCTGGGGCCACAAGTTTGCCGGCCCGCAGGATGCCAACCACATTGCCGCGATTCTGGTCGGCGCGCCGTCACTGGGAGGCAAACCGGTTGGCAAGAATCGCTTCTACGGCGCCAATGATCCACGGCGTAATACCGGCTTGTCTTTGGGTTACTGAGCGGAGTAAAAAGGGGCGGGCTTAGGTCCGCCCCATTCTCAAGGATTGATCAAGGAAGGCTCGACATGACCACCGCATTACTGATCATCGACGTCCAGCAGGCGCTGTGTGCTGGTGAATATCAGTGCTTTGAAATCGACCGCGTGATCGCCACGATCAATGATCTGAGCCAACGCGCCCGTACGGCTGGCGTTCCGGTGGTTTTGATTCAGCACGAAGAAAAGGACGGCTCATTTGTTCGCGGTGCTGAGGGTTGGCAACTGGCGAAAAACCTTCTGACTTCTACGAAAGACCTGCGCGTAGACAAAACCACCGGGGACTCTTTCTACCAGACCGATCTCGGCAAGCTGCTGCCCAGCGAGGACTTCGAACGCCTGATCATCTGCGGCCTGCAAACCGATTACTGCGTCAACGCCACGGTGCGCAGCGCGCATTCACTGGGCTACGACATCGTCGTCGCGCGGGATGCGCATTCGACGGTCGATAACGGCAACATGAGCGCCGAGGACATCATTGCCGAACACAACAAGGACTTCGCCGCCCTGACCAGTTCCGTGGCACGAATCGACGTCAAACCGGCAGCCCAAATCACCTTCTGAACTCACACAAAACCCCTGTGGGAGCGAGCCTGCTCGCGAAAGCGCTGTGACAGCCAACATCAAACCGACTGATATACCGCCTTCGCGAGCAGGCTCGCTCCCACAGGGGTGAGCAGGCTCTACGACAGCGGCGATTTACGGCAGCAGCACTGGCATAATCCCCGCCGCCCGAAGAATGGAATCTCTCGATGTTCGCTATCTACCTGCGTCACGCCGTGGCGCTGACATCTCTCGTCCTCGCCTGCACCGCCCATGCCAGCAGTTTCGATTGCACCGACGCCTCCGGCAAAACCGAAAAAGCCATCTGCACTGATCCCTACCTCTCAACCCTCGACGACAAACTCGCCGAGCAATGGCGGACCACGCTGGGCAAAGTTGCCGATCCCAAAATGCTGAAAACCGACCAGCGTCAGTGGCTGAAAAACCGCAACGCCTGCGGTGCCCTGAGCGCGTGTCTGCGGCGCGAATACCTGATGCGCCTCACTGAGCTCGAACACGCGGTTCAGCCCTTCAGTTGGGATGCCACCTGGCAACTAATTTCGCGCGGCACCTCGACCTCGGCGACCCTTGTCACCCAACGTCGTAATGCCTCGCATATCGCCATCGATATCTCGGCAGGCGAGGGCGCCAATTCCGGAGACTTGACTGGCGTTGCCATACTCAAGGATGGAACAGCCGTGTACGCCGAGGACGCCTGCAAACTCGCCTTCACGCCCATCAATGGCGTACTGAACGTCACGCAAACCGGTGCGGACTCCGACTGCGGCGGAGGCATGGGCGTGTATTACGCCGGTCGGTATGTCGCCTCCGAACAACCGCTGAAGCTGGATTACGATCTGCTCAGCCTGGGTCTGGCTCGCACACCCGCAGAAGATCAGGCACTGCGTTCGCTGCTCAAGACCGACTACCAAAAACTGGTAGAGACCTCCGGTTCCTTGCAGGTCGGCGAAAACTCAAAAGATGTGCCCGATGCTCAGGTTGTAGAAATGTGGATGCGCGGTCTCGGCGGCATCGGGATCCTGATGAGCGCGGCCGATGCGCAGGTCTGGCTGATCTTCAAAAGCTACGATGACCAGAGCCATGAACATCTGCGGTACTACACCAACGTGGCGAAGTGGAAGAAGCGGCTGCCCGATGTGCTGCAGGGCTGGTATGACCGCATGCACGAAAGTCAGTCGTCTCTGGTTCTGGAAATGATGCCCTGAGCCACAACTCCATCCGCCTCACGCACTAACCGTTCGATCTGCGCCAATTCCCACGTGCTGAGCAGACTCACCGGGTCGGTACCATAACGCTGCCAAGTGTCCAGCGTCGCTTCATCCCCGGCGCAGTTGCGCGCGTATTCACAGTGATGCAAGTGTCCCTCGGCGAAGTCCAACCGCAGATGCCAGCCCTCGATATCAACGGCAATCAGCCCGGTCTCGGACATTACCTGGCAGACTTCGAACCCAAGCACGCCCAGCGCAGCTTCGCGCAGGCGCTGACACACATCACGGGCGGACAAAAACGCTGACATGCTGCGACTCGATTCGATGGACAAGCCTGCAAGGATAAGGCCCGCGCCACCCCATGTCAGCGTTTCACTGGCCCGAGGCTGAACAATTCCGTAACATTCGCCTCCCTCTTTTTTCGCGAAAACAGCAGCCGTGCCCAGCGGCCGCTCAGTCAGGTAAGCCATGAAACCGATTCGTCTGCGCGCCGATGTCCTCGCCGGACTCACCACCTCGTTCGCCCTGTTGCCCGAATGCATTGCTTTCGCGCTGGTCGCGCATCTCAATCCGCTGATGGGCCTGTACGGCGCGTTCATCATTTGCACGCTGACGGCGTTGTTTGGCGGTCGACCGGGCATGGTTTCCGGTGCGGCGGGTTCGATGGCGGTGGTGATCGTCGCGCTGGTGGTGCAACACGGCGTGCAATATCTGCTGGCAACGGTGCTGCTCGGCGGTCTGATCATGATGGCGTTCGGGCTGTTGCGCTTGGGCAAACTGGTGCGCATGGTGCCGCATCCGGTGATGCTCGGTTTCGTCAACGGCCTGGCGATCATCATTGCGCTGGCGCAACTGGAGCACTTCAAAAGCGGCGAGCACTGGCTCAGCGGTACGCCGCTGTATCTGATGACCGGGCTAGTGCTACTGACCATGGCCATCGTTTACATCCTGCCGCGCCTGACCAAAGCGGTACCGCCGGCCCTGGTGGCGATCCTTGGTGTCGGCCTGCTGGTCTACCTGTTCGGGCTGCCGACCCGCACCCTCGGTGACATGGCGCACATTGCCGGCGGTCTGCCGACCTTCGCTTTGCCGGACATCCCATGGAATTTCGAAACCCTGCGCATCATCGCCCCGTACGCGATCCTGATGGCGATGGTCGGCCTGCTGGAAACCCTGCTGACGCTGAACCTGACCGACGAGATCACCGAAACCCGTGGCTATCCGGATCGCGAGTGCGTAGCGCTCGGCGCGGCGAACATGGTGTCCGGGGCGTTCGGTGGCATGGGCGGTTGCGCGATGATCGGGCAGACCGTGATCAATCTCAGCTCCGGCGGGCGCGGGCGCTTGTCCGGCGTGGTTGCCGGTGTGCTGATTCTGTTGTTCATTCTGTTTCTGTCACCGCTGATCGAGCGTATTCCGCTCGCCGCGCTGGTGGGGGTGATGTTCGTGGTGTCGCAGCAGACCTTCGCCTGGGCGTCGTTGCGGGTGATCAACAAGGTGCCGCTGCACGATGTGCTGGTGATCATCGCGGTGACCACCATCACCGTGTTCACCGATCTGGCCACGGCCGTGCTATGCGGGATCGTCATCGCCGCGCTCAACTTCGCCTGGCAGCAGGCCCGCGAACTGTATGCCGATGAACATCTTGAAGCCGATGGCAGCAAGCTCTATCGCCTGCACGGCACGCTGTTTTTCGCCTCGACCACGCCGTTTCTCAACCAGTTCGATCCGGCCAACGACCCGGCCAAAGTCACTCTCGACTGCCGGCACCTGAGCTTTGTCGATTATTCGGCGATCGCCGCATTGAAAACCCTGCGTGAACGCTACGCCAAGGCTGGCAAGCATCTACAAGTGTTTCATCTGTCGGAACGCTGCAAGAAATTACTCAAGCGCGCCGGCGTCGATCACGACTGACGCCGCTGGTTTTGCGTCCTTGAGCCAGGTCTTGCCGAGAATCCGCGAGACTTGTTCGGCGGAGTAGGGCTTGGCGAGAAATTCAAAACCTTCGTACCCGCTGCGCGCCAGTTCTTCGCTGTAGCCGGAGGTCAGAATCACCGGCAGATCGGGGCGGCGCTGGCGCAGTTCCTTGGCCAACGCGACGCCGGTGATGCCCGGCATGACTACGTCGGAAAACACCGCATCGAACGCGCTGGCATCGCTACCGGCCAACTGCAGGGCTTCTTCAGCGTTGGTCGCCCATGCGGTTTCATAGCCCAGATCCTGGAGGATCTGGTTGGCGAAACGGCCGACGTCGAGATTGTCTTCTACCACCAGCACCCGGCGTTTTTCGCAGGCCGGCTGCACCTCGCCATCGTCCTCTGCCTCGTCCATTTCTGCCTCGATCGCCGGCACTTGCGGCAAATACAAGGTGAACTCGGTGCCTTGACCAAGGACGCTGGAAACATCGACGTTGCCGCCCGATTGCTTGGCGAAGCCGAACACCTGCGACAGCCCCAGCCCCGTGCCTTTGCCGACAGCCTTGGTGGTAAAGAACGGCTCGAAGATGTGTTCGAGGGTGTGTGCGTCGATGCCGGCACCGGTGTCGGCCAGGGCAATCGACACGAAATGGCTGCTGGACCCAGCGTGGCCGCGAATCGGCGGCAGCGCTTTATGGCACTCCAGGCGCAATTTCAGTTCACCCTGACCATTCATGGCGTCGCGAGCGTTCAGGGCGATGTTGATCAATGCTGTTTCGAACTGACTGAGATCGACACGGATGTAGCAGGGGTGATCCGGGCGCTCGACGCACACGTGAATCTGCGCGCCGGTGACCGATTCGAGCATTTCGCCGATGTTGGCCAAACGTTCGCCGGCGTCGACTACCTGCGGATTGAGCGGCTGACGGCGGGCGAAGGCGAGCAACTGGCTGGTCAGCTTGGAGGCGCGCTCAACGGTGTCGGACACCGCGCGCATGTAGCGTTGGCGGCGTTCTTCCGGCAGGTTGGGCTGGCGCAGAAAATCCACCGACGAACGAATGATCGTCAGCAAATTGTTGAAGTCATGGGCGACGCCGCCGGTCAATTGGCCGATGGCTTCGAGCTTCTGCGACTGGCGCAACGCCGACTCGGCCTGGGCCAGACGCAGGCTGCGCTCTTCGACCCGTTGCTCCAGCGTGGCATTGAGTTCAGCCAATGCAAGCAGGCCCTCGCGCACGTTGGCGTCGGCGCGCACTCGCTCGATGTGCGCCCAGCAACGTTCGGTGACTTCGCTGAGCAGCGCCTGTTCGAAGCTCGACCAGACACGCGGCACTTTGTCGTGAATGGCCATTAACGCGGTAAGACGGCCTTGCTTGATCAGCGGCACGCAAATGGTGGCGGTGATGCCTATGCCCTGAAAGGTCGCTGATTCTTCCGGCGGCAATTCGCTGCGGTTGTCGTGGATCACCAGCGGTTGACCCGCGCGCAGAAGGCGTACGGCTTTCTCGCCGAAATCGCGCAAACGGTAGTGGCCGACGATGCTCGGCGAACCCGGCGCTGCATAGTCGCCGCGAATGGTGAAACCATCTTCGTCGGCATCCATGTCGGCGTAGGCGCAATTGGACAGACGCAGTTGCTCGACCATCAGCCGCGTGCTTGCCGCCAGGATTGCTTGCGCATCCGTGGCATTGGTCACCGCTTCGCCGATGGCATCGAGGACGGCCAGGCGTCGGTTGAGATAAACGGTCTGGGTGGTCTCGGTGACGGTGTCGATCATGCCGACGACATTGCCGTGGGAATCACGAATCGGGCTATAGCAAAAAGTGAAGAACGCCTGCTCCGGGCCTTTGCCGCGTTCGATCTGCAGAGCGAAGTTTTCGATGTAAGTAGCCTGGCCGGCGTACGCGGCCTCAGCAATCGGGCTGATCTCGTGCCAGGCTTCCTTCCAGATGTCGCTGAAAGGGCGTCCCAACGCGTGCGGCTTGTCGCCGAGAATCGGTACGAAGGCGTCGTTATAGAGTGTGATGAGTTGCGGGCCCCAGACGATCGCCTGAGGGAAATGCGAGGCGAGACTGAGCGAGACAGTGGTCTTGAGTACATCGGGCCAGTTTTCCAACGGGCCGAGGGGCGAATTCGCCCAGTCGTGACGGCGGATCTGCCCGGCCATCTCGCCGTTGTCTTGCAACCAGTCTGTCATGGGGTTCGTGTCTTTCCGGGGCATTTGTCTGAGAACAAAGACCTGCGCGCAGGGTGTTTGGTTTCAGCGCACCAGACACTGTTTGCGCTGCGAATTATTCTGACCTACATCATGGCAGCAAAAAACAGCGCTGGCGAAAAGAGCATCTTTTCGCCAGCGGATTTTTCTTCAGTTCGTGAGCGACTGCTCAGGCCTCGACGGCCGGGAAGTCAATGTCGGTCAGCGCCGTGTTGTTCAGGTAGTTGGTCAATGTTTGCACGGCCACCAGGGCAATCACTTCGATGATCTTGCTGTCATCAATACCGGCAGCGCGAGCGGCGGCCAACTGTCCATCGCTCAAGTGGCCACGGGTTTCGGTCAGTTGGCGGGCGAGGGCGGCGTAGGCATTCAGTTCGCCGTGACGTGCCGCGATGATGTCCTCCGCCGACAGCCCGGCCTTGCCGGCAAACACGGTATGTGCGGACAGGCAATAGTCGCAACCGTTAACCTGCGAAGTGGCGAGGTATACGGCTTCTTTTTCCTGGGCGCTGAGCGAAGTCTTGCCGAGGATCGCCGAAGCTTGCAGGTAAGTGTCGAATGCAACCGGCGCTTGGGCGAGGGTGGTGAAGACGTTGGGCAGGAAGCCGATTTTTTTCTTCACGCCTTCCAGTGCAGGACGGGTGGCATCGGTGGCTGTGTCGAGGCTGATTGCAGGGATGCGGCTCATGGTGATTCTCCGAAATTCCGCAGCGAAGTGCAGCGGCGATGGAGAGATCTTAGGGGCTACCAATGGCGCCTTGGCGGCAAATCGTCGAGGATATGCGGCAGATCGTCCAGATATGCCTTCGGGAGTCAGCCATGGATCGCCTTTCCACATTACTCAGTCATTTCGGTGTGAACGCCGGCACCTTCCATAGCGGCGCGTTTTGCGGCGTGAGCGTTCACGAAGGCGAACCGGTCGGCCATGTGCATGTTCTGCAAGCCGGGGCGTTGCTGCTCAAACCGGGCAACGAGCGGGAAATTCGCCTGGAAGAACCGTCGCTGATTTTCTTTCCCCGGCCTTTCACTCACCGGATGTTTGCCGACGAGGCCATGGCCAGCCAAGTGGTGTGCGCCTCGCTGACCTTCGACGGTGGCTCGGGCAATGCCTTGGCCGCCGCGTTACCGGACTATCTGGTGTTGAAACTCACCGATATCCCGGAATTGCGCAGCACCCTTGACTGGCTGTTCAACGAAGCTTTTGAAGGGCATTGCGGGCGCGTGGCGGTGATGGATCGTCTGTTTGAATTGCTGGTGATTCTGCTGCTGCGCCATCTCATCGGCAGTCGCGATCAGCAACCGGGCATGATGGCCGGGCTGGCGGATCCGCGCGTGTCTCGCGCCTTGAACCTGATCCACGAGCAGCCGCACAAGCCTTGGAGTGTCGCTGATCTCGCGGCGGCGGCGAACCAGTCCCGCGCCGGTTTTGCCGAGCAGTTTCGCCGCGTGGTCGGGCAGACGCCGGCCGATTACCTGTTGAGCTGGCGCGTCAGTCTTGCGCAGAAACGCCTGCGCGAAGGCCGCCCGATTGCATTGATTGCCGAGGAGGTTGGATACGAAAGTCCGTCGGCGCTGGCCCGGGCGTTTCGGCGCAAGACCGGGCTCAGTCCTCGGCAATGGAAAGCCGAACACTGAACATTACCTGGCGAATTTCTTCGCTCCGGCCACGCAAAGAATCACCCCCAGCGTGACGCCGAGCATGCCGACACTGACCTGCTCATGCAGCAACGTCGCCGCCAGTGCCAGACCAAAAAAAGGCTGCAGCAACTGCAACTGCCCGACCGCTGCGATTCCGCCCTGGGCCAGACCGCGATACCAGAACACGAAGCCGATCAGCATGCTGAACAGCGACACGTAAGCCAGGCACATCCACGCCGAAATGCTGATGTCGGCGAACGAGGCGGGCGCCAGCCACAGGCTCAGCACTGCCATCAGCGGTAACGACAACACCAGCGCCCAGCAGATCACCTGCCAGCCGCCGAGGCTGCGTGACAGTTTCGCGCCTTCGGCGTAACCGAGGCCGCAGGCCAGGATCGCCGCGAGCATCAGCAGATCGCCGGTGGGCGAGGCGCTCAAGCCTTGGGACAGGGCAAAGCCCACCACCAACGCGCTGCCCAGCACCGAAAAGATCCAGAACACTGGACGTGGCCGCTCACCGCCACGCAAGACACCAAACATCGCCGTGGCCAGCGGCAGCAATCCTACAAACACGATCGAATGCGCTGACGTTACGTGCTGCAATGCCAACGCGGTCAGCAGCGGGAAACCCAACACCACGCCCAGCGCCACAATCAACAGCGACAGCCACTGATGATGCGCCGGTCGCCGCTGTTTGAACAACAGCAGAAGTCCGACGGCCAGTGCGCCGGCGATCGCTGCTCGCACCACGGTCAGAAACACCGGTTCGAATTCCAGCACCGCCAAACGTGTGGCCGGCAGCGAACCGCTGAAAATCAGCACGCCGATAAAACCGTTGATCCAGCCACTGGTTTTTTCCAGTGCCGGGTGGGCCGCAGTCGATGTTGTGTGCATGTCGGTCGCGCTCAAAAAGTGGCTTGTGTCGCCGTGATCCTAGGGCGGAGAATCAGCACAATCAAAAAATTGTCATGGATACAGCCGACATGCCGCGTTCCCGTTACAAGACCCTGGTTGATCGCTATGCGGCAGACATTCGTGGCGGACGATTGGCGCCGGGCACGCGACTGCCAACGCATCGGCAGCTGGCGAGCCAGGAAGGTCTGGCGCTGGTTACCGCTTCACGGGTTTATGCGGAGCTTGAAGCGATGGGCCTGGTCAGTGGCGAAGCCGGGCGCGGCACGTTTGTTCGGGAAACGTCGCTGGCGCCGGGGCAGGGCATCGATCAGAAAGACGTGGCGGTCGGCATGATCGACCTGAATTTCAACTATCCCTCGTTGCCAGGTCAGGCTGAACTGTTGCGCACGGCGTTGCGCCAACTGGCGTTGTCCGGTGATCTGGAAGCACTGCTGCGTTATCAACCCCACGCCGGACGTGCCCACGAACGCGCCTCGGTGGCGCGACATTTGTCGACACGCGGCGTGGCGGTTGAAGCCGACCAAGTGCTGGTCGTCAATGGCGCTCAGCAAGGTTTGGCGGTGACGCTGATGGCCCTGCTCAAACCCGGCGATGTGATCGCCGCCGATGCGCTGACCTATTCGGGATTCAAGGTGCTGGCCGACGCGCTGCATCTGGAAGTGCTGGCGATCCCGATGACGGAGCACGGCCCGGATTTGCCGGCACTGGACAGACTCTGTCGCCAGCGTGCGGTGCGCGCCGTATACAGCATGCCGACGCTGCACAATCCGCTGGGCTGGGTCATGCCACTGGAACAGCGCGAGCAATTGGTGGCGATTGCCCGGCGGCACGATCTGACAATCATTGAAGACGCTGCCTACGCGTTTCTGGTCGAAAACCCGCCATGTCCGTTGATTGAACTGGCACCGGAACGGACGTTTTACGTATCGGGCCTGTCGAAAAACATCGCCACCGGATTGCGGGTCGGCTTCATTGCCGCGCCGCTGCCTCAAGTGCCCGCACTGGAGCGAGTCATTCGCGCGACGACGTGGAACACGCCCGGGGTGATGACCGCCATCGCGTGCGGCTGGCTCGACGATGGCACCGTCACCGTGCTTGAGGCGCAGAAACGTCGTGATGCTACGGCGCGACAGGCCTTGGCCGCCGAGGTACTCAAAGGGCTGCGCTACATTGCTCATCCGGCCTCGTATTTTCTCTGGTTGCCGTTGCCCGAAGATGTGCGTGCCGATCAGATCGTGGTCGAGTTGATGCAGCAGCAGATTTCGGTCACCAGCGCCGAGCCGTTTTCGCTGTCGGCCCATACGCCCCATGCGATTCGTCTGGCGCTCGGCTCGGTGGAGATGCAGGTGTTGCGTCAGGCGTTGATCACCGTCAGAACGGTTGTCGGCGCTTATCTGTAAACTGCGCCCACGCCATGCAAAGCGAGGTTTGGACTGTTCAATGAAATTCACCACGACACTGTTTCTCGCCTTGATCTTCAGCGCCAGTGCACAGGCTAAGGGCGATCCTGAGGCCGGGGCGGAAATCTTCCCGCGTCTGTGCGGCGGTTGCCATCAGGTTGGCGAGTCGGCTCGTTCGGGGTTTGGTCCGCAGTTGAACGGCATCATTGGCCGGGCTGCGGGGACTTCGGCCAATTATGTTTATTCCGATGCGATGAAGAACTCGGGGATTACCTGGGATCGGGCGACGTTGAAGGCTTATCTCGAGGATCCGAAAGGGGTGGTGCCGGGGACGCGGATGATTTTCTGGGGGCTGAGTGATGAGCAGAAGCTGGAGAATCTGTTGGCTTATCTGCAGAAATTCAGCGCTGAATAATTACGGGAACGCGCTGTTCCAAGGCGTTTTTTTAGTTTTGACGGGGTACATATCCATTGCTGCGGTAACGGCTGCTTAGGGTTTCGCCCTTACGGCGAGTCACCTTTTTTTGCTTTTCTGTGGGAGCGAGCCTGCTGGCGAAAGCGGTTCTCCAGCCGGCCCAAATTTCCGCTTTTACCCCATCCCTGTGGGAGCTGGCTTGCCAGCGATGGGGTCGGTGAGCCGGCCTGTCTCTGGTTGATTTACGCCGGTGTCAGTGGGTATGAAACGCAACCTGATTGCGCCCCGCAGCTTTCGCCTGATACAGCTGCTGATCGGCGCGTTTGATCAGGGCCGTGTGGTTGTTGTCTGCCGGATCTGCCAGGCCAAGGCCAATACTCACCGTGACGTTGCCGACGCCCGGAAACTGCGCTTCGGCGACTGCCGTGCGAATCTTTTCGGCGACGACTTCCGGGGTGTCGGGTTGCGCGACTTCCGGCAGCAGTACGGCGAACTCTTCGCCGCCGTAGCGGGCGACGAAATCGGTGCTGCGTACGCTGTTCTGGATCAAGGTCGCCAGTTGTTGCAGGACCTCGTCACCGACCGCGTGGCCGTGGCTGTCATTGATGCGTTTGAAGTGGTCGGCATCGATCAGCAGCAGGGCAAACGGGCGTCCGGTGCGTCGGGACAGCAGCGAATACTCAGTGATTTTTTCGTCAAAACGGCGGCGGTTGTAAACGCCGGTCAGGCCGTCGTGAGTGGCCAGGCTCAGCAGCTCGGCGTTGGCCTCGGTGAGTGCGGCGGTGCGTTGCGCCACGGTGGCTTCAAGCGAGGCGTTGGCTTCTTGCAGTTCGCGCTCCTTGCCGAGCAGTGACTGCGTCATTGCGTCGATGGACTGGCCGAGCTGGGCGATTTCCAGCACCGGATGCTGGAGCTGGAACTGTGCGCCGGCCTGGTTGTTTTGCACTTGTTTGGCCGAGCGTGCCAGTTGTTCGATCGGCCGGCTCAGGTACAGCGCCAAGTAATAAGCCACCAGACCGAAAACGATTGCAGCGAAAACGCCGAGGATCAGCAATTCGTATTGCAGCATCCGCGCCGGTTGCAGCGCAGTCTCCAATGGCTGGCGAATGGCGATCGACCATGACAGCGCCGTGCCCGATGGCGTCGGCACTGTGACCATGCTGGTCAGGTAACCGTTGGCCGCCGTCCAGCCCGGCAATATCGAATCGCCGATCGCCAGCTGTTGGCCCATCAGCGCTTCGGGGTAGAGCACCTTGCCATCGTGGTCGACGATCAGCGCCTGGATATCCGGCGCCGAGTTCTTGTGGGAAAACGCCGCCGACTCGACGATGCGCGTCACCCAACTCCAGTGCGCATGTGCGCCCAGCACGCCAATCACCTGCCCTTCGGCATTGTCGATTGGCGCGGCGAAATCGATGAAGCGCAGCGGCTCGCCATTGGGCAGACCCGGCAACAACTTGGCCAGCAACACTGCTTCGTGGGGATCGCCGGTGTATTGCCGGCGCAGGCCGATCTGGAACCACGGGCGTTTCTGTACGGATTGGCCAACCAGCAGATCATTGACCGCCTGGCGCACGTTGCCCTCGGCGTCGGTGACGCCCATCCACGCATATTCGGCGCGCGCCTGGGTGCGCAACTGCATCGACTTGAGGATGGCTGGGTTGTCCAGATCTCCGCGCTCCAGATGCGGCGCGCGACTGAGCAGGTAAACCTCTAGCTGCCGTTCGCGCAGTTGTTCGCCCAATAGCGTCGCCGCCGCGCGCGCCGTGTTCAGCAACGCGTTGCCGCTGGCCTGTTTCATTTGTTCGGTGGCGATGTGACCGACATAAAAGCCGACGCTCAATAACGTCAGCAGGGACAAACCGCCGAACCACAGGGTGAGATGGCTATGCAGACTGGCTTTGAACATGGAGGCGGGTGTCTGTCTTTATTGAAGTGGCGCCATGGTATGCGACATCGCCGACGGCGGGCCAGCGAACGGGTTCAAGTAAATACAAAGAAGATTGATGCCAATGAGCCATCATTTTGGTTAGAATGCGCGCCGCCCGAGAGACGGATCCCGGGCGTTTCCCCATGGAGTTTTACTGTGAAATACCTCAGCAAAGTAGTCGCCGCCGCACTGTTCGGTGTGGTTCTGGCAGGTTGCACCGGCGCCCCGATGAAAACCGCCCATTACGACAGCAACCAATACACCGTGGTTGGCCACAGCGAAGCATCGGCCACCGGCCTGCTGCTGTTTGGCATTATCCCGATCCGCCAGAACAGCCGATTTGTGCGCGCGCAAAACGCGGCCATCCAAGCCAAGGGCGGCGATGCAATGATCAACACGCAGGTTCAGGAAAACTGGTTCTGGGCCTGGGTTCTGACCGGCTACACCACCACCATCTCCGGTGACGTGGTCAAGCTGAAAACCGCGCAATAAGCGACGGCTGAATGCAAAAAAGCCCGGCTGATCAGGCCGGGCTTTTTCATGGGTGTTGCGGTCATGCAGTAGATTCATGCAACGCGGCGCTCGATCAGACGATCAGAGCCACCTTCAGCGACGCGGCGCTCGATCAGACGATCAGAGCCACCTTCAGCGACGCGGCGTTCGAGCAGACGATCCGAACCACCTTCAGCAACGCGGCGTTCGATCAGACGATCCGAACCACCTTCGGCAACACGGCGTTCGATCAGACGATCCGAACCGCCTTCGGCAACGCGACGTTCGAGCAGACGATCCGAACCACCTTCGGCAACACGGCGTTCGAGCAGACGATCCGAACCACCTTCGGCAACGCGGCGTTCGATCAGACGATCCGAACCGCCTTCAGCAACGCGGCGTTCGAGCAGACGATCTGAACCACCTTCGGCAACACGGCGTTCGAGCAGACGGTCCGAACCACCTTCAGCCAGACGGCTTTCGATCAGCTTGTCCGAGCCGCCTTCAGCGACCAGGGTGTGAGCAGGCGTTACTGCAAAAGCGTTAACTGCGAAAACCGAGAAAGCGATGCCGAGAAGGGTTTGGCGTTTCATGATCGTGTGCTCCAGAAAGTTGTTTGTTTGTCTGGAGCCGATGTTACGCCGCGCAGTTTTTATGAGAACTTCATTGACGTGATGGTGAACATCGACGCCGATGATGTTTGCCAGGAGCGTTGATTCAGAGCGCTTTCGCCCGGATGCACAACTCGCCGCTGGCACGAATCAGCGCCAGGTCGTGCAGCAAATCGGCGGCCAGACCGTTGCGGACATCGGCCAGCCATGCTGGGCAATTCGGATCCTGGCGATAGGGCGCGAAGGCGGCGTACTGCTGCAACAAGCGCTTTTGCTGTTCATCCAGGCGCGGGCGGATCTGTTTGCCCAGATCCGGACGCGGTGTGTCCGGTGCAGCACCTGCCGCTTGCCATTGCGCGAGCAGACCGTATTGCACCAGTTTGTTCGCTTCCATCTGTGCGGCGATAAGTTGCGCGACGTCGTCCGGATCGAGTTTGTATTCGGTGGCCAGAGTTCGGGCATTGGCGATGACCTGCGCCTCACGCGGGCTGTCCTGAATAGGCTTGCCGCTGTCCCATTTGGACAACGCAACCAGATCACCGATGCTCAGGCGTTCATTCAAAGTGGCCAGTAGCGGTTTCAACGAAGCAGGCGCCGCTACGGGTGCGGCTGCCTGAGCGTAGGCGGCCGACAGAGCGAGGAGGGAACCAAGCAGAAAATTTGCAACGTTACGCATGAACCGAGCCTCAATAGTACGTGTCGACAGAGTCGCTGATTTACCACAGCCGCAACACTGACACAAAGCGATGCACGGCATTTACACAAATGCAAAACAGACAATCAACACCGTCTGGAAATGTTGATTGCACGCTGCACGCAACTCACCGAAGCTATCGTCAATCAGGCCTGCCGCCGTCGAGATGGACCTCCATTCAATGCATAGCGCCACCTTCGCCAAACCGCTCTGGCAAACCTATCTGCTGTTTCTCGCGCCGATGGTGCTGTCGAACTTCCTGCAATCGATGTCCGGGACGGTCAACAGCATCTACATCGGTCAGATGCTCGGCACCCAAGCGCTTGCGGCCGTATCCGGCATGTTTCCTGTCGTGTTCTTTTTCATCGCCCTGGTCATCGGCCTCGGCGCTGGCGCGGGCGTGTTGATCGGTCAGGCGTGGGGCGCGCGCGAAACGCATATGGTCAAAGCGATTGCCGGAGCGACGTTGCTGCTGGGTGTGTTGATCGGTTTGGTCGCGGCGGTGCTGGGCACGGTGTTTGCGCGACAGGCACTGACGGGGTTGGGCACGCCGGCGGATGTACTCGATGACGCGGTGGACTATGCCCGCGTCATGTTGTGGATTCTGCCATCGCTATTGGTATTCGTGCTGTTCACCCAATTGCTGCGTGGGGTCAGCGATACGCTGTCGCCACTGCTCGCGCTGATCGTCTCCACCGCCGTGGGGCTGGCGCTGACGCCGGCGTTGATTCGCGGCTGGCTGGGTTTGCCGCCATTGGGCATTCAGAGCGCGGCGTATGCCGGGCTGGCGGGGAATCTGTCGGCAATGGCGTGGCTGGCCTGGCGGCTGATTCGCAAGGGCCATCCGCTAGCGCCGGATCGAGAGTTCTTCGCCGCGCTGCGATTGGATCGGGCCATTCTCGGCAAGGTCCTGCGCATCGGCCTGCCCACCGGGGTACAGATGATCGTCCTGTCGTTATCGGAGCTGGTGATCCTGGCACTGGTCAATCAGCACGGCTCGCAAGCGACAGCGGCATATGGCGCAGTAACGCAGATCGTCAACTATGTGCAGTTTCCGGCGCTGTCGATTGCAATCACCGCATCGATCCTTGGTGCCCAGGCAATCGGCGCCGGGCATCTGCAACGCATGGGTCCGATCCTGCGCACCGGGCTGTTGATCAATGTGTGCCTGACCGGTGGCCTGATTGTGCTGGGTTATCTGTTATCGCACTGGTTGCTGGGCCTGTTCCTCACCGAGGACTCGACCCGGGCGATGGCCGAGCACCTGCTGCATATCATGCTCTGGAGCCTGTTGGTATTCGGTTTCCAGGCCATCATCGGCGGGATCATGCGGGCCAGCGGCACGGTACTGGTGCCGGTGGTCATCTCGATTATCTGTGTGGTCGGCGTGCAGCTGCCAGCGGCTTACTGGCTCGACGGGCAGTTCGGTTTGCAGGGTGTGTGGATGGCGTTTCCGGTTGCCTATCTGGGAATGCTGATTTTGCAGACCCTGTATTACAAATTGGTGTGGAAGCATCAGAAGATAGAGCGGTTGATATAGGCGCTGGCATAACAACGGGTTGTTTGCTTAAGTCAACCAAGGCCCTCGACGACACGCCGCCCGGAGAATTCCATGACGTTGCGATTGCTGCTGGTTGCCGCGTTTACATCGTGCGTCATGGTCGGTGCGCAGGCCGCTGAATACAACCGGGTCAACACCAGCGCCAGCCAGATCAGTTTCACCTACAACCAGATGGGCTCGCGAATGTACGGCACCTTCGGCAGATTCGAGGCGACGCTGGACTTCGATACCGACGACCTCGGCAAAGCCCAGACCACGCTGCATATCGATCTCGCCAGCATCGATGCTGGCAGTGAAGACGCCAATACCGAACTGGTGAAACCGGCGTGGTTCGACACCGGGAAATTCCCGCTCGCGGTGTTCAAGTCCAGCCGTTTTACTCAAGTTAACGAGCATCGTTACCAAGTCGCCGGTCAGCTCACGCTCAAGGGCATCACTCGCGAGGTCGAGGTGCCGGTGGAGTTGAAACCGGACAACGCCATCGGCATCTTCGACGGTGAGTTGGTGCTCAATCGAGAGGAGTTCGGCCTCGGCGCAGGGGAGTGGGCCGACAGCGTGGTGTCCAGAGACATCAACATCAAATTCAGAGTGGTGGCGCCACAACAGTGACCGTTCAGTAATATCGGTCCTGTTCCTTCATCGCCTGAATCTGCCAGAACGTCCGGCCGGAAATCAGCAGGAACAGCAGGGCGAGCGTCACGCCGCCGGTCATGATGTAAAAACCTGCGCGATAGCTTTGCAGCTGGCTGGCGATGGCGCTTTTTTCCGGCATCCAGGGCGAGACCAATAGCGCAATCGGGCCATTGACTTCGTACTGGGTGTGTTCGGCGTAGCGTTCGTCGACAAAATCACCTTCATGGAGCTGGCCCAGCTCGTCGGCATAACGATAGTGAATGATTTTGCCATTCTTGTTCATCAGGATCTCTTCCAGCTGCGTGACAGTGCCGTTGGTTTGCGCGCCATTGAAATTCAGCAGCGCATACAGAATGCCTTGATGGCGCGCCATCCCGGCGAGGAGCAAGACCACGCAGCAGGCGACAGTGAGCATGACGACGCGGTTGTAAAGATGATCTTTTGCGGCTTCGCGCGGGTAATACATGGCCCGGTCCTTGGTAGTGAAATGAAGGTGTTCGTTACATCGGCCTTCGACAGCGGATCTTTAAACGGTGGTCTATCGCGGCACGGTATGATGTCGCGGTTCGTCGACGGCTCTGATCATCGGCAACGTTTTTTATCGCCGGAGTTTGCCCATGCCACGCATCACCCACTACACCTCCCCATGCCCGGAAAACGTCAACAGCCAGATCCTGCAAATGGTCGTCGATTACCTGACCGACATCAGTGCTGTCGGCCTCGGCCCGAGCAATCTGCTGTACAACGTTTATCAGTACGCGGTGGGTTACGAGGTGCACCTGTACCTCGAGGCGTTGAACGGCCAGAAGGGCACCGAGGTGGAATTGCTGGTGGCCACTGACGATGAGGATCCAGAGCAAGTCATCGGATTTCTCATCTGTCTGCCGGTGCAGGGCGATTGGGAGGCGTGCAGCGTCGCGTACATGGCGGTGCGTGAAGGTCATCGGCGTCAGGGTGTGGCGCGGGCGATGCTCGCGGACATGGTCGGGCGCTACCCGCATGCGGAACTGGCCTGCAGCATTGGCAAGGTACCGTATTTCGAGGCACTGGGTTTTGAAGTGATCGGCCAGCGCGAAACGCAGGTGCTGATGAGCACGCGGCATTACCGCAGCAACGGCCTGCGCGGGTTCATCGACACCACGCCGATCTATCGCTCGCTGGAAGTGCAGCAGATTCACACCTATCTGCTGCAGAAGAACGGCAAGCGCGCGATGCTCGATGCGGAAAAACAACGCGACCGCCATCTGGACCAGACCAGCCGCCACGTAGAAGAATTTGTCCGTCAGCGCCTGACCCTGCACTGATCGTCGGCCAATCAAAAGCCCTTGCTGCGCATCCCGCGGCAAGGGCTTTTTTGTACCTGCTAACCGAGCTTGACGTTCATGGTGATACGCGCGGTGAAGACTTTTTTACCCTCGCAATCGTGAATGTCGACGTTGACTACCTTGTCGCCATCACTTTGCCAATCCACACCTTCAGCGCTGGCCACGGCGGTGACGTCGGTTTTCGCCTTGGCCAGATATTCCACGGTCATGCCTTTGGGAATCCAGCGCGCGCCGGCCGGGATCGACACGTCGGTCATCATTCCGCCGGCCAGTTCTGCCGCGTTGCACATGGCGATCGCGTGCACCGTGCCGAGGTGGTTGGTGATTTCCTTGCGAAACGGCACTTGCACGGTGGCGGCATTCGGGCGCAACTCGGAAATCAGCGGATTGATGCTGCTGAAGTACGGGGCGAACTGGCAGGCCATTTTGCTGAATGCATCCGGGCCGACGCTGTTGAACACACTGAGAGATTGACTCATGGGAAGCCTCGCTGGGTAGTTTGCAGAATGATGTTCCGTTACAGAATAATGTTCTGTAACGGAACGGTATTCTGTTCACGGTAAATCTGTCAACCTAGGCGCGATTTGTTCACGGGCACGTGACGCCTTTATCAACCTCCGTTTTTGGACCCGAGCAGCATGGACACCGCCGATCTACTGGAACGCAGCTACCCCGGCCGTCGCGCCGAACTCAAACGCGATATCTTTCGCAAGGCCCTGAGCCTGTTCAATGAACAGGGGATCGAAGCCACCACCATCGAAATGATCCGTGCCGAGTGCGACACCAGCGTCGGCGCGATCTATCACCATTTCGGCAACAAGGAAGGGCTGGTCGCGGCGCTGTTTTTCACCGCGCTGGAGGATCAGGCGCGTTTGCGTGATGCGTATCTGGACGCGGCCAGTACCACTGAAGAAGGCGTGCAGGCGCTGGTCTTCAGCTATGTCGACTGGGTCGAGCAACAGCCGCAGTGGGCGCGATTCCAGTACCACGCGCGGTTCGCCGTGACCAAAGGCCCGTTCAAGGACGAGCTGGCCGAGCGCAACAAGACGCGCAACCTGCGTCTGCGCCAATGGCTGACGCAATCGGGTCGCGCCGCCGAACTGCAGGATTTGCCTGCCGAGCTGCTGCCATCGCTGATCATTGGCCAAGCGGACAGCTACTGCCGAGCCTGGCTGGCAGGGCGAGTCAAAGGCAGCCCGAGCGCCTATCGCGAAATGCTCGCGCAAGCGGCATGGCGTTCGATTCGTGCCGAAGGTCTCGCCTAGGACTGAAATACGCAGACAAAAAAGAGCCTCAAAGCTCTTTGATGGGGAGGAAGTAGAGCCCGTGAGGCTCAAGAGGCGTGTGAAGCAAAGCGTGGGCTTGATTGGGGTTCAGAACACCCACGCCTACGCAGCGCCGGATCAATCCAGTCACCGCGTAGCTTCATCCTAGGAGCGTGCAATGGACGACTCAAGTACCGGCAGTCGTCCTTGCACAATGCCGGTTCATGCCGGGCGCGATCCCGGCCAACCGGATTTTTTCAGCGCCGCCAGAAGCGTCTGCCCATCCAGGCCCGGCACCGAATGACCGTTGCCCTCGCTGCTGTCGCTGGCGAGCAGGGCATTGATGATCGCTTCTTCCACGGCTTCGGTCGCGGCCAGAAACAGCTCGCTGATGTGGTCGTTGTTGACCATGCGCAAACCGTCGCAGGTGGCTGCGCGTTTAGCCTCATAAGCGGCAGGCGGGACATGATCATTGCCGGTGGCGAAAGCAATGAAGATGTCGCCGCTGTGGTCTTCGTTACCGCCGCCGGTACGCGCCAGGCCCAGGCTGGCACGCTGTGCCAGGCGCGTGCATTGATGGGGCAGCAGCGGCGCATCAGTCGCCAGGCAAACGACGATCGAGCCCATGCCCGGGTGCGGCAGCGCTGCCCGCAGGAACGGTGAATCCTTCTGTTCCATATAGCGCCCGACCGGGTAACCATCGACGCGTAATTCACTGCGAATGCCGTGGTTGGCCTGCACGATCGCGCCGACGGTCCAACCTCCCTGGGCAGCACTCAGACGTCGCGATGCGGTGCCGATGCCACCCTTGAACTCATGGCAGATCATGCCGCTGCCACCGCCCACCGCACCTTCGACTACCGGCCCATCCACGGCGCCGTTCAGTGCCTCGGCGACATGCTCGGGCTTGACGTGAAAGCCGTTGATGTCATTGAGCAGTCCATCGAAGGTCTCCAGCACCACCGGCATATTCCAGTAAAGCCGCCCGTCATCCGGCTGTTGCTCACGGTCCAGCACAATCAGCGCATCCCGCACCACACCGAGGCTGTGGGTGTTGGTAAAGGCAATCGGACTGGTCAGCAGACCGGCCTCGCGAATCCATTCCAGGCCGGTCGCATCACCGTTGCCATTGAGTACATGCACGCCGGCAAAGCACGGTTGCTGGCTGGTCGAGCCGGGGCGCGGCTCGATCAGCGTGACGCCGGTGCAGATGTCACGGCCGCTGCTGCTGCGACCACGTACATTGCTGTGACCGACGCGCACCCCCGGCACATCGGTGATGGCGTTGAGCGGGCCGGGTTGCATCTGGCCAATCAGGATATCGAGATCACGGGCACGCGGATTCATAACATTCAGTCTCTTCATTGAAAAGCTCGGGCGGCTTACCGCTCGGATAAGGCAGGCAGATTTCTTGCGCGGGTTATTGGCCGTTCTTGACCTTGCTCCACACCCGTGTACGCACGCGTTCGGCGGCTTTGGGCAAGGGTTCGAGGGTGTAGAGCGTGGCCATGGCGGCAGGGGACGGGTAGACCGCCGGGTTGTCGCGAGTTGCTGCTGCCACCAGCGCTGTCGCGGCGCGATTGCCATTCGGGTACGACAGGTGATCACTGACCGGCGCGATCACCTCCGGTCGCAGCAGGTAATCGATAAACGCCAGGCCTTGGGCGCGATTGGGCGCGTCCTTGAGCAGCACCAGAGTGTCGAACCACACCGGCGCGCCTTCCTTGGGCAGGCTGTAGGCGATCTTTACGCCGTTATTGGCCTGCTCGGCGTTGGTCTTGGCTTCGAGCATCGCCCCGGACCAGCCAACCGCCACGCAGATGTTGCCGTTGGACAGATCGCTGATGAACTTCGAGGAGTTGAAGTAGGCGATGTGCGGGCGCAGCTTGAGCAGCAGTGCTTCGGCTTTTTTGTAGTCTTCGGCATTGGTGCTGTTTGGCGGCAAGCCCAGGTAATGCAGGGCGACCGGCAGCATTTCCGACGGCGAATCGAGCATCGCCACGCCGCACTCGCCCAGTTTGGCCAGATTGGCCTCGTTGAACAGCAACTCCCAGGAATCCACCGGCGCTTTGTCACCCAGCGCCGCGCGGACTTTGTCGACGTTATAGCCAATGCCGTTGGTGCCCCACAGGTAAGGCACGGCGTACTGATTGCCCGGATCGTTGACCGCGAGTTTCTTCAGCAGATCGGGGTCGAGGTTTTGCCAGCCTGGCAGTTGATCGCGAGGCAACGGGGCGAGGGCGCCGGCTTTGATCAGGGTCGGCAGGCTGAAGTTGCTCGCCACGACAACGTCGTAGCCGCTGCGGCTGGTCATCAGTTTGCCTTCGAGCACTTCGGCGCTGTCGAAGGTGTCGTACACCGGCCGGATGCCGCTGTCGCGCTGGAAATCATGCAGGGTGTTCGGCCCGATGTAGTCGTACCAGTTGTAGACATGCACGCTCGGCTCGTCTGCCGCCATGGCAACCGAGGAGAGACAAAAACAGGCCAGCAGGCCCGGGTTGATAGATCCACGGTGACGACGCATGATGCGGCACTCCTGGCCTGTCGCAGGCCGGTGATGAACTGGAGTGGTCAGGCTAACGGGCCGGTCACACCAGCCCCATTCCCATCATGGGTTACTCGAAAGGGGTAGTGCGTGGACGCGTTGTTGCAGGAATTGCCGGTGCATCAGGGGCTGGCGCGGGTATTTACCCAGCTCGGGCAGGACAGTTTCTGGCGCGCGCTGGTCGACACCCTGCGCCTGCTGGTGCCGCTGGACAATGCCCTCGTCGCCCTGATGCAGGCCGGCCAGCCGCCGCGTTTGCTGATCGACTTCGACAGCAAGGGCTACGTGGACGACCAGCAGGAGCTGGCCGGTTATACCGCCGGCATGTACCTGCTCGATCCGTTTTATCAAGCCGCCGTCAGCGGGATCAGCGACGGCCTGCACAGCCTGGCGTCCGTTGCGCCGGATCAGTTTCTGCACAGCGAGTACTACCAGAGCTACTTTCGTGCCGTGGTGGGCGAGGATGAATTGCAGTTTCTGATCAACGTCGAAGGCGCGGTACTCAGCTTGTCCCTGGGCCGCTCGACCGCGTTTGGCATGGCCGAGCAGGGTCGCCTGTTGTGCGTACGTGACTGGGTATTGGCGGCGATGCATCGCCACATGCAGTTGCTGCCGCCCCAAGGGCCGGTGGCTGAAGCGGTGGTGGGTGATCTGGCGACGTTGCTGGACCGTTTCGATGCCCGGCTGACCGCGCGCGAGATCGACACGGCGCGCCTGATCCTGCAGGGCTTTTCCAGCAAGGCGATGGCCCAGCAGATGGGGATTTCGCCGGAGACCGTGAAGGTGCATCGACGCAATCTCTATCACAAGCTCAATGTCACCGGGCATGGAGAGTTGTTTGCGCTGGTGCTGCGGCCGACGGTTTTTTGATCAACACAGAACTTGTGTGGGAGCGAGCCTGCTCGCGAAAGCGGTGTATCAGTCAACAAAATTGTTATCTGACACTGCGCTTTCGCGAGCAGGCTCGCTCCCACAGGTGAACTTACGCTGTGTCAGTGGCTGCGCTGGAAGACCAGGGCTTTCAGGCCGCTCTCTGGATCGATATCGGGAAACTCCGGCGGATTGTCCAGCCGTTGCTCGAAGCGCAGGCTCGGCGCTTCCTGGGTCACGCCATCAATGAGAAAGTCGGAACCGAACGACGGGTCGTTCATGCACGCCAGCACCGTGCCTTGCGCGGTCAACAGTTCCGGCAAGCGGCGCAACACCCGTTGATAATCCTTGGTCAGCAAAAAGCTGCCTTTCTGAAACGACGGCGGGTCGATGATCACCAGATCGTACGGGCCGCTGTTGATCACCTTGCCCCAGGATTTGAACAGGTCGTGACCGAGAAAGCTGACCTTGCTCAGGTCATGGCCGTTCAGGCGGTGATTGTCGCGTCCACGGCTCAGCGCGGCGCGGGACATATCAAGGTTGACCACATGGCTGGCGCCGCCTTCGATTGCCGCCACGGAAAAGCCGCAGGTGTAGGCGAACAGGTTCAACACCCGCTTGCCCGCCGCCTGTTCGCGCACCCAGTTGCGGCCGTAGCGCATGTCGAGAAACAGCCCGGTGTTCTGCTTGCGTCCCAGGTCGACGCGGTACTGCAAGCCACCCTCGACGATGGTCATTTCTTCGATTTCCTCACCGATCAGCCATTCGGCCGTGCTTTGCGGCAGATAACGGTGCTGGATCAGCAAAGTGTGCGCGCCGGCTTGCTGCCATTCGGCCGAGGCGGCGAGTTGCAGCAGCGAATCCCGCAGATCCTGCAGTTGCTCAGGCGCCGGTTCCTTGAACAGCGACACCAGCACCACGCCCTGCAACCAGTCCACGGTCAACTGCTCCAGGCCCGGCCAGCAGCGTCCGCGCCCGTGAAACAAACGACGGGTTTCGCTGGGTGCCGCCGCCAGTGCAGGCAGCAAATTGGCGTGGAGGGTGGCGAGGGCTTCAGGATTCATGGATTACGGTTCGGCCGTTCAAAGGGCCGGCATTTTAACCACAAATGAAGGTTTTCGACGGGCGCTGCGCTTCGAAAAACAACACCTTGGCGAAATCTGCTGTATCAAAAGTGAATTTCTACAAGGCGCGCTGCTCATACCTGATAAGCAGCGGATTCAAAACCGCTTATCAAAAATGTAATTCGGGGGAGTGCTGTTCATGTGCCCTACACCTACGTCGAGCGCGCACCTTCCTGGCGGGTTGATTCTGATTGTCGAGGACGATCCGTTGATTCTGGAGTTTCTCTGCGAAATTCTCCAGGAGGAAGGGTTCAAGGTCGAACCGCAAACCAGCGCCGACGCCGCCTCACTGTATCTGGAAAAACATGCAGCCGACGTTGCGCTGCTGCTGACCGACATCACCATGCCCGGCACGCTTAACGGCGCGGACCTGGCCAATCTGTTCGGCGACCGCTGGCCGGAGAAACCGGTGATGGTCATGTCCGGCTATGAAACGCCCGAGACCTCCGGGGTCAAGCACTCGGTGGCGTTCATCAAGAAGCCGTGGGCGATCGGACAGTTGCTCGATTGTGTGGAAAGTGCGTTCAAATCCAAGGCGCCGCAGTTGCACTGACAAGTGCTACATTGCCGGGCCAGGCTGCCTGGCCAACTGTCAGAGGATTTGCTCTCTTGTCTGCACAAGCATCGGTTTTTGATCGCGCGTTCGGCGCGTTCCTGTTCGACATGGATGGCACCGTCCTCAACTCCATCGCCGCCGCCGAGCGCATCTGGTCAGCGTGGGCGGTGCGCCATGGCGTTGATGTCGCGACGTTCCTGCCGACCATCCATGGCGCGCGTGCGATCGACACGATCACCCGGCTGAGTCTGCCGGGCGTGGATGCCGAGCAACAAGCAGCGTTCATCACCGCAGCGGAAATCAATGACGTTGAAGGCATTGTCGAGATCCCTGCGGCGGCAGCCTTTCTCAACGCGCTGCCGAAAAATCGTTGGGCGATGGTGACGTCGGCGCCTCGCGATCTGGCGTTGCGGCGGATGGCGGCTGCGGGGATTCCGGAGCCGGCGGTGATGATCACGGCGGAAGATGTAAAGGCTGGCAAGCCTGATCCCTCCGGTTATCTTTTGGCAGCGAAAAAGCTTGGCGTTGAACCGGCGGACTGTCTGATTTTTGAAGACGCCACGGTTGGCATTCAGGCTGCGGAAGCGGCGGGCGCTGCACTGATGATCATCACCACCACGCACCAGCACCCGATCGAAACGGCGCATGCGACGTTGGCCAGTTACGATGCGATCGGCGTCAGGGTCGGCGCCGATGGTCTGCTTCGTCTGACGGAAATCTGATCTGTTCCGAAATGCCCCTCACCCTAGCCCTCTCCCGGAGGGAGAGGGGACTGACCGGGGGATATTCAGGTAATACGCCGACGTGAAAGGTCTTCTCTGAATCCATAATCGCTATGGTCTTTCAGGTCGAGGGCAAACTCAGCACAACTCGATAGGTTCCCTCTCCCCCGGGAGAGGGCTAGGGTGAGGGGCTACGGTCTGCCAGACACAGGGGAGCGTCGATCAAACCACATCCCCGTCACCGGTCGGCAGCTCAACCATGCCGGCAATATCGCAACTACGCTGATCCATGCTTGTGAAATCGTCGCCAAAGTCGAGCGCGGTGGAACTCCTTGCTAATGAGGTAAACGCATGAAGATCGATCTGAGTGGAAAACTGGCCATTGTCAGCGGCAGTACCGGCGGCATCGGTCTGGGCATCAGCCAGTCGTTGGCCGAAGCCGGGGCGACGGTGGTGGTCATCGGTCGTGACACGGCCAAGGTCGAGCAGGCGCTGGCGAGCATTCGCCAAGCGGTGCCCCGCGCGCAGTTGCGTGGTGTTACCGCCGATCTGGGCACGGCCGAGGGCGCGGAAAAGCTTTTCGCCGCCGAGCCGCGCGCGGACATTCTGGTCAACAACCTCGGCATCTTCAACGACGTCGATTTTTTCGAGACTCCCGACAGCGAGTGGACGCGCTTCTATGAGGTCAACGTGATTTCCGGCGTGCGCCTGGCGCGGCATTACGTGCCGGCGATGGTCGAGCAGGGTTGGGGCCGGGTGATCTTTCTGTCATCGGAATCCGGGGTGGCGACGCCGGCTGACATGCTCAATTACGGCGTGACCAAAAGCGCCAACCTCGCGGTGTCCCACGGCCTGGCCAAACGTCTGGCTGGCACCGGGGTCACGGTCAATGCGATCCTGCCGGGGCCGACTTTCACCGACGGCCTGCAAGACATGCTCAGAGACGCGGCCGCCGAACCCGGGCGCGACGTGCGCGACGAAGCCGACGCCTTTGTGCGCAGGGCCCGTCCGACTTCGATCATCCAGCGCGTGGCGGATGTTTCGGAAGTGGCGCATCTGGTCACGTACATTGCTTCACCGCTGTCCTCGGCCACCACGGGCGCAGCGTTGCGCGTCGATGGCGGTGTGGTCGACAGCCTGACTATCTGAAATTTCCGAAAGAGAGGTTTTATGCCAACAGCATCTGCAACCATCGACATCCCGGCCGCGGCCGATCAGGTCTGGCAATTGATCGGCGGCTTCAACACGCTGCCGGACTGGCTGCCGTTGATTACCAACAGTGAACTGAGCGAAGGCGGGCGCGTACGCACCCTGCAAACCGCTGACGGCGGCGTGGTCGTCGAACGTCTGCAGACCTTCGATAACGCCGCCCGAACCTACAGCTATTCGATTGAACAGGCACCGTTCCCGGCCAGCGATTATCTCGCGACGATCAAGGTTGAAGCCCAAGGGCAGGGCGCGCGGGTGACGTGGTCGGGGCGATTTAATGCGGTCGGCGTGAGCGATGAAGAGGTGGTGGCGTTGTTCAACGGCATCTACCAGGGCGGGCTCGAAGCCTTGCGGGCGAATTACCCAACCTGAGACGCAGATCGTTCCCACGCTCTGCGTGGGAATGCAGCCCGGGACGCTCTGCGTCCCATTTCGAAAGCCGGAACGCGGAGCGTCCCTTGAGGCATTCCCACGCGGAGCGTGGGAACGATCGGCGCGAGACGTCAGGCCTGACTGATCAAACTCTGCCGACAATCCAGCACCAGTTTCGCCCCGCCCAGATCGCTGCTGCCGACTTCAAGACTGAAGCCGTGCAAGCTGACAATCGCCGCAACAATCGACAGTCCCAGACCAAAACCGCTTTGCGGCTGGCCACCCTCGGTGCGGTAAAACCGCTGGAACACCGCCTCACGCTCCGCCTCGGGAATCCCCGGGCCTGAGTCATGAACCTCGATCCGCGTCTTGCCATTGGCATTGACCCCACGCAACATCACCGTGCCGCCGGGCGGGGTGAATTTGATCGAGTTGCTCAGCAGGTTCGCCAACGCTTCGAACAGCAACGCGCGGTCGCCATTGAGCGGCGGCAGCGTCTCCGGCATGTTCAGTTGAAAGCGCAGATCGCCTTCCTCGGCCAGCGGCAGATAGAACTCGTGCAACTCCTCCAGCAAACGCACCGGATCAAGTTCGACGAAACCTGAACGGCGCTGGCGATCTTCCAGTTCGGAAATCCGCAGCAGTCCGCGAAACCGCGCCATCAGCGTGTCCGCCTCAGCCAGTACCAGATCCAGTTGCGCCGCTTCCTGCGAGCCTTCGCCGGCTTGTTGCTGCATGCGATACAACTGCGCGCGCAGGCGAGTCAGCGGTGTGCGCAAGTCGTGGGCAATGTTGTCGCAGACGCCTTTGACCTCGTTCATCAAGCGCTCGATGCGCTCCAGCATGGCGTTGACGATGGCGGCGAGCATGTCCAGCTCATCGCGGCGATTGGACAGCGGCAAGCGGTGCGTCAGGTCGCCGGCAACGATGGCCTGGGCGCTGTTCTGAATCGCGCGGATGCGCTGCAGCGGTCGACGCCGCAGCAGATGCCAACCGGCGACCCCGGGAATAATCGTCAGCGACACGCCCCAGAACAGCGCGTGCAAAATGATCCGCGTCACCGCGAACAGCGAACCGTTGTCACGCAGCAGCACCAGCCAGCGACCGTCGCGAGTCTGGGTGGCCACGGCATCGCAGCTGTCGCTCGGCAGAGTCGGATCGTCGGAATCGGCGCACTCGGCGAGCATGTGGATCTTGCCGTCGAGCGGCAGTCCTTCGGGAATTTGCTGAAGTGCGCCGCCCAGGTAAACGCCGTCAGCGCTGAACAGACCATAGGCGTCGATACCACGAATATCGAAGGTCATGCTGGCCGCGAGCGCGTCTTCGAGTTGCTCGCCGCGAAAATGCGAGAACAGATGCTGGCGTTGCATCAACGAATGTTTGGCCAGTTTGTCGAGGTAGCCGGATACCTCGTAGTACATGACCCCCATGAGGATCGCGCTCCAGGCCACGAACAGCGAGCTGTACAGCGCCAGCAAGCGGCTGCTGGACGAGCGCCAGCCGTCAGACGGGTTCGGCAATGACATAGCCGGAGCCCCGTACCGTGCGGATCAGCGGAACGTTGCCGGCTGCGTCGATCTTTTTGCGCAGACGGCCGATATGCACGTCGATCAGGTTGGTGCCCGGGTCGAAGTGATAACCCCAGACCTCTTCGAAAATCATCATCCGCGAGAGAATCTGGCCGCTGTTGCGCATCAGGAACTCGAGCAGTTTGTATTCGGTGGGCAGCAGCGTCAGCACCTGTCCGGCGCGGCGGGCTTCATGGCTGATCAGGTCGAGTTCGAGGTCGGCGACGTTCAATGTCGTGGCCTGGGTGGCGACGCTGTTTTGCCGGCGCAGCAACACTTCGACCCGCGCAGCCATTTCATCGGTGGCGAACGGTTTGGTCAGGTAGTCATCGCCACCGGCACGCAAACCGCGCACGCGCTCATCGACATCGGAGAGGGCGCTGATCATCAGAATCGGCGTCGCCACGCCCATGGTGCGCAGGGTGGTGACGATGGCCAGACCATCCAGCTCGGGCAGCATGCGGTCGAGGGTGATCAGGTCGTAGTTGCCGCTGACGGCGCGGTCGAGGCCTTCGCGGCCATTGTCGACCCAGTCGACATCCAGCCCGTGGCTGCTCAGTTCGGCAACGATTTCCCGCGCGGTCACGGCGTCGTCTTCGATGGTCAAGATACGAGTCATAGGCAGGCCTGCTGATCGGTTCAAACGGAATGGCAGCATTTTGCCAAGAATTTACCGTGACGCTTTAAATTAACTTTCATCTTCGTGGCGACGGTGAATCGGAACTGATCGGATTTGCCAGTCAGTCATCAATGCAGAAAACCCGCAGGCGCTGACCGTTTATTGCAAATTGCACGGATCAGCGAAGTTCAAACTTTATAACCTCTTGAAAATTAACAGGTTATTTACTTTGTGTAACTGGCACGGTCACTGCAATTCCTCACTTGACGAGTTGTAACACCATTTTTCATGCCTGGAGCAGTACAACAATGAATAGATCCCCTGATGGCTATTATCCTGCCGTGGAAGAGTCGAACAGCGTCTCAGGCGTGTCCTGGGGCGCGATCTTTGCCGGTGCTGCGGCGGCCGCTGCGCTGTCGATGATTCTCGTGCTGCTCGGTTTCGGTCTGGGCTTTTCGGCGGTTTCACCGTGGGCCGGAGAGGGCGTGAGCGCCAAGGGCTTGGGCATTTCGACGATTGTCTGGCTGGCTGTGACGCAGATCATTGCTTCCGGCATGGGCGGCTACATTGCCGGTCGTCTGCGGGTGAAATGGGCGAACATGCACGGTGACGAAGTCTACTTTCGCGACACCGCCCACGGCTTCCTCGCCTGGTGCGTCGCCACACTGGTCACCGCTGTGCTGGTGGTCGGTTCGGTCAGCAGCGTCGTCAGCGGCGGTGTGCAGGCTGGGGCTAACGTCGTCGGCGGTGCTGCCGGTGCCATGAGCCAGGCCGCCGGTTCTGCCGCAACCAATACTGACAGCGATCAGTACGGCTACTTCGTCGACAGCCTGTTCCGTGACGACCGTCCGGCTGCCGTCAGCGATGACGCCGCACGCGGCACCGTGACCCGCATCTTCGCTCAGAGCCTGGCCAACGGTCAGCTCAGCGCCGAAGACCGCACCTACCTCGCACAACTGGTGTCGCAACGTACCAACCTGAGCCAGGCCGATGCTGAACGTCGTGTCGACGAAATCTACGCCAACACCCAGAAAGCCATCGCTGACGCGAAACTGAAAGCCCAGCAAGCTGCCGACACCGCCGCGAAAGTCGCTGCCTACACCTCGCTGTGGATGTTCGTCGCGCTGCTGGCCGGTGCGTTCTTCGCCAGCCTTGCAGCCACCTTCGGCGGTCGTCGTCGCGATGCAGTCGAGTACGTTGAAGTCGACACCTACACCACTACCACTCCGGTCCGTTAAAAAGGAGAGTCACCATGCGCTCATTACTGCTGTTTTTCCTCGGCGTACCGATCCCGATCATCATCCTGATCGCCCTGTTCGTGCACTGATCCCTCTGAGGCAGGATGCCTCTGCCGCTTTCATCTTCGGGTGAAAGCGGCTTTTTTGCGTTTGGGAACTGCAAACGCAAGCTTGGCGAATTACTCGGTCGGCACGACATTATCCAGCGCTTTGTTCACGGCCAATTCTCCCAACATGACCACTTGCGCAATGCCCAACAGGGTATTGCGCCGTGAGCCTTCGAGCATCCCGGCAAAATCACCGAGCATCACCGTGGCGGACGCCAGGGATTCGCACGCGTTGACCAGCAACGATTCGGTGTCGGATTGCGGGTTGACCATGAACAGAGTATTGGGGCTGTACGGCGTGGCGTTGATCCTGGCCGGCGGATTGGATGGTGTCTGTGACATCAGCTGAAACTCCGATGAGAGCAGCTTGGTGTGAGAGAGAGCGCCATGGGGTGACGTGCACGCTGGCAGTGAGGGAGCACGCCCCCTCATACCTCGGTTGCGGCTAGTTCGACACGCGTCGGCTGTCGAGCACGCGATTGACGACCAGCTCACTCAGCATGATCACTTGCTGCAACATCAGCAGCGAACGGCGCTGTGCAGGCTCGATGACGTTGCTTATTTCGCGGGCCATGTCGTTCGCCGCAGCCAGCGATTCACAGGCTTCGAGGAGCAAGGTTTCCTCGTCCACCGTTGGGTCGACGAGAAAGATCCGGCCCGGGTGACGATTGGGAATCGTAGTCTTGAGGGTTTGCGGATCGAGATAAAAGTTGATGGCGCGAGCGGCGGCGTCTTTTATGCGCTGAGGCTCCAGAGCGGGGTCGTACGGGATCGAATCGGCTTCTGGCGGGTTTGGCGTTACTTTGAACATGGATGACTCTCTATCTTGAAGGAATGAAGAGCCGTCACTATCGCTACCAAACGAAGGGTGGCGGCCACGCGCAGGTTGGTAGACCGGTCAAGATAGTTAACCCCGGCGCTCACGAATGAGCCCCACGCATGGTCACCATGAAGAGCTGACCCTCAAAGGAGGGGCCGCTTAAAGGGACGCCATACAACTATCAAGAAACGGGCTACCAAACCCGATCACTGTTTTGCAGTGACAGGGAAACGATATAGCCCTACCGATAGCCGTGTAAGCCGGCGGATTCTGATGCACCCGTAGGCAGCGACGCAAGGCGTTGTAGGTCCGATGCCGTAACAGCGCGTGTGATTTAAACATGATCGACAAATTGCGTTTATCCACTGCGCAAGGGCCGGCATGCCTGAGCTTTTTGCTTTCGGCAACTCAACAAAGCGACAATCGGTTCCCGATGTGCCCTAGCTTCACTCCCCCGACTTTTCAATTAAGGAAGAATACGTTGGACAAGAAGGAAACCAAACGCCAGGTCAGCGAAATGCTCGATGCCGGCCGCTCGAAAACCGAGACTTTCAAGGCATTCTCCGGTGGTGCGCTGAAAGACAAGGCGCTGGCCTATCTGATCGGCTCGCGTCCCGATGTGGATCTACTCGAACGCCACGCCGGCAAGATCAAGATCCTTCTCGGACTGACTTACGTTCAGGCGCTGATCGGTCTGGTGGGCGGCTATCTCCTCGGGCTGACCATCAGCAGCGGTTTCGCCATCGGACTTGGTTTGTTCGCCGGTGGCGTGCCTTTGCTTTTTGCCTGGGGTTTCTATCGCAACGCGGCCCATGCCTATACGGTGTACGTGATGCTCTCGATCAGCCAGATGCCGCGCATGTTCAAGGAATATGCGGATGACCCGATCGGTACAGTGATCGGCGTGGCGATCACGCTGGCGATGATCTTCTACGTCGCTTGGCTGAAAAACCTGCTGTTCCCGGACCTTGCATTGATCGGCGCAAAGAAGATCAAAGGCCAGTTCGTCTTCTCCAATTGATCGTTGTCCATCCCGCCATTTTCACTGGCCTGGATCAATATTTCCCCTGGCGATATCGCCTACCGTAAATGATCCAGGCCTTTGCTGAGGTATGAGCTACAGTGCTTGTCGCGCACCTTGTTGCGCTGACGAAGTATCCGCGTCGACGTTGAAAACACAGCAATAAAAGCGTCGACGAGGCGTAGTGCAGCAAGGAGCTGACACAACCTCAACTGAATCTTCACGGACGAACACCGTAATGAACTGCCTAGAAAGAACCTTCGATATCCAGCCCTTGGTGCAGGCGGACATGACCGTGCACATCAACGGCCAAGCGGTCAGCGCCGCCATTGGCGAAACCGTTCTCAGCGTCATCCAGTCCCTCGGCGTGCGCCAGATCGCACGCAACGATCACGATCAAATCAGCGGCGCCTATTGCGGCATGGGCGTGTGCCAGTGCTGTCTGGTGAAAATCAACGGTCGCCACAAACGCCGCGCCTGCCAGACCGTGGTGCGCGACGGCATGCTGATTGAAACCCGAGTCAACCGCGTCGTCGGGCAGGAGGTTGTATGAGCCTGCAACCGTTGATTGTCGGCGGCGGGCCGGCGGGAATGGCGGCGGCCATCGAACTGGCGCGCCACGGCGTGCGCTGCACCTTGCTCGAAGAGGCTTCGCGCCTTGGTGGGGTGGTCTATCGCGGGCCGTTGCGCGATGGCGTGCAACTGGATTATCTCGGGCCGCGTTATTCGGAAGCACTGGACAAACTGCACCGTGAATTTCAGCAGCAGTCAGGGCTGATCGACGTGCGTCTCAACCATCGCGTGGTCGGCGCTGAAGGCACTCGCGCTCTGGTGGTGCTCGATGGCGATGAACAGCTGCACGAGATCGCTTATCCGCAACTGTTGCTGGCCGCCGGTTGCCATGAACGCAGCGTACCGTTTCCCGGCTGGACGTTGCCGGGAGTGATCCTGCTCGGCGGCCTGCAGTTGCAGATCAAGAGTGGCGTGGTCAAGCCGCAAGGGCCGGTGATCATCGCCGGCACCGGGCCGTTGCTGCCCTTGGTCGCGACTCAGTTGCATGCGTCTGGCGTGCGCGTCGCCGGCGTCTACGAGGCGTGTGCGTTCGGCAAGATCGCCCGCGAGAGTCTGGCGCTGTTGAACAAACCGCAGCTGTTTCTCGACGGTTTGAGCATGCTCGCTTATCTGAAGCTGCACGGCATCCCGATGAACTATGGCTGGGGCGTGGTTGAGGCCCACGGCGAGGGCGAATTGAAAAGCGTCAGCGTCGCGCCGTATTCGTCGACGTGGGAGGCGGATCTGTCGCGGGTCGAGCGTTTCGAAGCGCAGACCCTGGCGGTCGGTTACGGTTTTATTCCGCGCACGCAATTGAGCCAGCAGATGGGCCTTGATCACGGCTTCAGCGCCGATGGCTACCTGCGTGCCAACGCCAATGTCTGGCAGCAAAGCAGCGTCGCGCATGTGCATCTGGCCGGCGACATGGGCGGGATCCGCGGCGGCGAAGCGGCGATGCTCGCCGGCAAGATCGCCGCCACTTCGATCCTGCTGCAACGCGGTGTGCTCGACGCCGAGCTGGCCCGGGTGCGCCGCGATCGTTACGCGAGCAAGCTCAGAGCCATCGTGCGCTTTCGTGCGGCGGTGGATCGCTACACCGAGCGCGGCGTTGGTCAGATTGCTTTGCCCGCAGCCGACACGGTGATCTGCCGCTGCGAGCACGCAACCCGCGCCGACATCGATCTGGCCCTGGAGCAGGGTGTGCAAGACATCGCCAGCCTGAAAATGCGCACCCGCGTGAGCATGGGCGATTGTCAGGGGCGGATGTGCGTCGGCTATTGCAGCGATCGCTTGCGCCAGGCCACCGGACGTCAGGATGTCGGTTGGCTGCGCCCGCGCTTTCCAATCGATCCGGTGCCGTTTTCCGCGTTCCAGTCTCTCGGCACGGAGGGCGCTTGCCATGAGTAAGTTCTACGACGTGGTCATTGCCGGTGGCGGCGTGATCGGCGCCTCCTGCGCCTACCAATTGTCCAAGCGCAAAGATCTGAAAGTTGCACTGATCGACGCCAAGCGCCCCGGCAATGCGACCCGTGCTTCGGCGGGTGGTTTATGGGCGATCGGCGAGTCGGTCGGCCTCGGTTGCGGGGTGATTTTCTTTCGCATGATGTCGGCCAACCGCAAGCGCGAAACCCAGGGCGCTGCGGTAGCGGTGGACGCCAGTACGCCGCATATTCTGCCGCAGTCGTTTTTCGATTTTGCCTTGCAGTCCAATGCGCTGTACCCGGCGCTGCACCGCGAGCTGAAAGACAACCACGGCATGGATTGCAAGTTCGAAAAGACCGGATTGAAATTCGTGATCTATGACGACGAAGATCGGCTCTACGCCGAGCACATCGTCGGCTGCATTCCGCATCTGGCCGATCAGGTGCGCTGGCTCGATCAGGCGGCGTTGCGCGCCGCGGAACCGAGCGTCAGCCATGAAGCACGCGGGGCGCTGGAGTTTCTCTGCGATCATCAGGTCAGTCCGTTCCGCCTCGCCGATGCCTACATGGAAGGCGCGCGGCAGAACGGCGTCGACATCTTCGTCAACACCAACGTCACCGGCGTGTTGCATCACGGCACTCGTGTGACCGGCGTGCAGACGGCGGAGGCGGGGGTGTTCCACTGCAAGACGCTGATCAACGCCGCCGGTGCCTGGGCGGCGGATCTGAGTGAGTGGGCCACGGGAATTCGTATTCCGGTGAAACCGGTGAAAGGGCAGATCCTGCTGACCGAACGCATGCCGAAAATCCTTAACGGCTGCCTGACCACCAGCGATTGCTACGTGGCGCAAAAGGACAACGGCGAAATCCTTATCGGCAGCACCACCGAAGACAAAGGCTTCGACGTCACCACCACCTACCCGGAAATCGCCGGGCTGGTGCAGGGCGCGGTGCGCTGTCTGCCGGAGCTGGCGGACGTCAATCTGAAGCGCACCTGGGCGGGGCTGCGTCCGGGCTCACCGGATGAATTGCCGATCCTCGGGCCGATGCGTGGGGTCGAGGGTTATCTGAATGCTTGCGGGCACTTCCGCACCGGCATTCTGACGTCGGCGATTACCGGTGTGCTGCTGGATAAACTGGTGAATGACGAGCCGCTGCCGCTGGATATCACACCGTTTCTGGCGGATCGGTTTGCGGTTGCAGCCGTCGAGCCAGTGCCCGCGCTGGAACGGGCCTGACCCAATCCCCTGTGGGAGCGAGCCTGCTCGCGAATGCAATCTGTCAGTGAAGTATTGGGTGACTGACACGACGCTTTCGCGAGCAGGCTCGCTCCCACAGTTGGATCTGCGCAAGGCACGATCAGGACCTGCGCGCTTCTTCTTCGAGCTGATCCGATTCAAACAATTTGGCCAGTTCCGCCCGGGCTTCCTGGGCGGTCTGCAGGACTTTGGCGGCGTCGTCGTAGACGGCGTGTTGCGCCTCCAGCACCTGTTCGTCGTGATGCTTGAAACGCTTGATCCGCGCATCGGCCTGGGCCTGGGTCAGACCGAGGCCGACCAGCGTGCGGCGGCTCATTTCCAGGCTCGAATAATAGGTCTCACGAATCGCTTCCGCGCCGACATCCACCAGGCGATGCACGTGCTGGCGGTTACGCGCGCGGGCGATGATTTTCATGTGCGGATAGTGCTTGTGCACCACTTCGGCAGTCTTGATGTTGGTCTCCGGATCGTCCGTGGCAATGACGAAATACTCCGCCTCGCCAACCTTCGCCGCGTGCAAAATTTCCGGGCGCATCGGGTCGCCATAGAACACCGGCACACCGCCGAAGCTGCGTGACAGTTCGATGGTTTCCACCGAGGTGTCCAGCGCAACGAACTTGATGTTCTGCGCACGCAGAATCCGCGCCACGATCTGGCCCATCCGGCCCATGCCGGCAATCACTACGCGTGGCGCTTCGGTGTCGATTTCGCGGAATTTCTCCGGCACTTCCACCGGCTGCACTTTCGGGCTGACCAGCCGTGCGCAGATCAACAGCAGCAACGGCGTCAGCGCCATCGACAGAGTGATGGTCAGCACCAGCAAGTCGTACAGCCGTGGCTCGAACAGGCCCTGATCACGGCCGATCTTGAACACCACAAACGCGAACTCACCGCCGGCAGCGAGGACGATGCCGAGGCGGATTGCGCTGATCTTGTTGAGTCCGCCTGCCAGACGTCCGACGACGAACAGCAGCGGCAATTTCAGACCGATCAGCAGCAGGGTCAGGCCCAATACGGTGATCGGCGCGCTCAACAACAGGCTGAGATTGGCGCCCATGCCGACGCTGATGAAAAACAGCCCGAGCAGCAGGCCCTTGAACGGTTCGATCTGCGCTTCCAGTTCATGCCGGTATTCCGAGTCCGCCAGCAGCAGACCGGCGAGAAACGCGCCCAGCGCCATCGACACACCGACCAGATCCATTAGCCACGCGGTACCGATCACCACCAGCAACGCGGTGGCGGTGGACACTTCCGGCAGCCCGGTTTTCGCCACCACGCGGAACACCGGACGCAGCAGATACCGCCCGCCGATCACCACCACGGCAATGCCGCCGAGCACCTGCAAGCTGTGACGAATATCGTCGGCGGTGCTGGTGTGGTGATCGACGCCGGCGAGCATCGGCACCAAGGCAATCAGCGGAATCGCGGCGATGTCCTGGAACAGCAGAATCGCAAACGCGAGACGCCCGTGGGGGCTGGTCAGTTCCTTGCGTTCGGCGAGGCTTTGCAGGCCGAACGCCGTGGAGGAGAGCGCCAGACCGAGGCCCAGCACAATGGCGCTGTTCAGCGGCTGGCCGAACACCGACAGTGCCAGCACGCCGATCACCGATGCGGTCAACAGCACCTGCGCCAGACCGACGCCGAACACCGATTTGCGCATCACCCACAAGCGTCGCGGCGACAGCTCCAGGCCGATGATGAACAGCAGCAACACCACGCCCAGCTCGGAAATATGCGCAACGCTTTGCGGGTTGCCGATCAGACCCAGCACCGACGGGCCGATGATCACCCCGGCAAACAGATAACCGAGCACCGCGCCCAGTTGCAGACGTTTGGCCAAAGGCACGGTGAGCACGGCCGCGAACAGAAACACGACGGCGGCTTGCAACAGATTGCCTTCATGGGGCATTGGAACGACTCCTGACTACGGGTACGGCGAGGGTGACAAGGATAAGGCTTACGCGGTTTCCAGACCATTCGAGATCCAATGTGGGAGCGAGCCTGCTCGCGAATGCGCTGGGTCAGTCACCTATGCATTGACTGATGCCCCGCGTTCGCGAGCAGGCTCGCTCCCACAAGGGCAGCTTTCATCAGGCCTGTAATAATTTGCATCAACTGGTTACATTTATAACCCCTGCGCATCAATTTCCGGAAACGCCATGGCCATCAACTTCGACCTCAACGACTTGCAAGCCTTTCGCGCGGTGGTCGAGCAGGGCAGTTTTCGCAAGGCTGCCGACACCGTGCGCCTGTCGCAACCGGCGCTCAGCCGGCGCATCGAAAAGCTCGAAGACGCCCTCGGCGTGAAACTGTTCGAGCGCACCACGCGCAAGGTCAGCCTGACCCAGGCCGGGCGCGGCTTCATGCCCAGCGTCGAGCGCTTGCTGGATGATCTCGACATTGCCTTGCTCGGCATCAGCGAAGTCGCCTCGACCCGACTGGGCCATGTCACCGTCGCCTGCGTGCCGTCGGCGGCGTACTACTTCATGCCCCGCGTGGTCGCGCGCTATCACCAGCAGTTTCCACGGATCAAGGTCAAAGTCCTCGATTCCAGCGCCCACGATGTGTTGGGTGCGGTGGTCAATGGCGAGGCGGATTTCGGTTTGAGTTTTCTCGGCACGCAGGATGCCAAAGTCGAGTTCGAACCGCTTGTGCAGGAGTGCTACGTTGTCGCCTGTCGTCGCGATCATCCACTGGCCGGGCGCAGCAGCGTCAGCTGGGACGAGTTCTATCAGCAGGATTACATTGCGCTGGACAAGACTTCGGGCAATCGCTTTCTGCTCGATCAGGCCTTGGGCGGGGTAGTGCCGCAGCGTCAAAGCATCTGCGAGACGCGGCATGTGACGACGATGATCGGCTTGGTGGAGGCGGGGCTGGGCGTGGCGGCGGTGCCATTGATGGCGATGCCCGGGCCGGATCATCCGATCCTGACGCGGGTGCCACTGATTGAGCCGCAGGTGATGCGCAGTGTCGGCATCATCAAGCGCCGGGATCGCACGTTGACCCCGGCGGCACTGGAACTGGAGCGGCTGGTCGTGGAAATGCGCGTCCAGCCGCCAATGATCAACGCTTGACCGAATCCAGCCCGGTGGCCTGCACGTCAGCCTGAGCGGCCGGTGCAGCGAGGTAGGCGAGCAGGGCTTTGGCCTCTTCTGGATGCTCGGCCTTGACCGGAATGCCAGCGGCAAAACGCGTCACCGACTGCACCGATTCCGGAATCTTCGCGACGAAGCTCACGCCCGGCACCGGCAGCAATTCGCTGACCTGCTGGAAGCCCAACTGATAGTCGCCAGTGGCGACCACCGAGCCGACCGGGATCCTGGCGATCATCTTGGCTTTCGGTTTCAACTGATCTTCGATGCCGAGTTTCTTGAACAGCTGCTGCTCGATGTACACGCCGCTGGCGCTGTCGGAGTAGGCCACCGACTGCGCATCAAGCAGGGTTTTCTTCAGGCCGTCGACGCTGCTGATGTCCGGTTTCGCCGCGCCTTCACGCACCACCATGCCGATCCGCGAATCCGCCAGTTCAACGCGGGAGGCCGGGTCGACTTTGCCTTGTTTGATCAGCTCATCGAGGGCGTAACCGACCATGATCACCACGTCGGCGTGCTCGCCGCGCGCCAGACGATTGGGAATCGCTTCCGGCGCCTTGCCCATCGACGGGCCGAGGCTGGTGGTCAGGGTGTTACCGGTGGCGGCGGCGAATTTCGGCCCGAGGATCTTGTAGGCGGCGGTGAAGCCACCGGAGGTCATCACGCTGAGTTCTTCGGCCTCGGCCGCGAAGTTGAAGGCGAGACCGGCGAGCAGGGCGGTGACAGTAAAAAGTTTTTTCATGGCGATTATTCCTCAGGCCGCGACAGGTTGTAGACGACCACCGGCACGGCGGTACAGATAAAGCGTGGCGCACAGGGCGCAGAGGGCACCGATGCTCATCCAGTAACCTGGCGCGGCTTTGTCGCCGGTGTACTGGATCAGGAAAGTCGACATCGCCGGGGTGAAACCGCCGAAGATCGCCGTGGCCAGGCTGTAGGCCAGGGAGAAACCGGCGACGCGCACTTCAACCGGCATGATTTCGGTCAGCGCCGGAATCATCGCGCCGTTGTACAAGCCATAGATGAACGACAGCCACAGCAGCGACAGCAGCATGTTGGTGAAGCTCGGCGCCTGCACCAGGAACGACAGCGCCGGATAAGTGGTGGCCAGCGCCAGCAAGGCCATGCCTATGAGCACTGGGCGACGACCGATACGGTCGGACAACGCGCCGCCAATCGGCAGCCAGAAGAAGTTCGACACGCCCACCAGCAGCGTTACCAGCAACGCGTCGGAAGTGCTCAGGTGCAGCACGGTTTTGCCGAAAGTCGGCGCGTACACGGTGATCAGGTAGAACGCGGTAGTGGTCAGCGCGACCATCAACATCCCGCCGAGCACCACGCCCCAGTTCTGGCCAAGGGTGCGGAACACTTCGCGCATGCTCGGGCGATGTTTGCGTGCGGCGAACTCTTCGGTTTCCGCCAGATTACGACGCAGGAAGAAGATGAACGGGACGATCATGCAGCCGACGAAAAACGGAATGCGCCAGCCCCAGGCTGCCACGGCTTGCGGCTCCATCCACTGGTTCAGACCGTAGCCCAGCGCGGCAGCAACGATGATCGCCACTTGCTGACTGGCCGACTGCCAAGCAGTGAAAAAGCCTTTGCGACCCGGCGTGGCGATCTCGGACAGGTACACCGAAACGCCACCGAGTTCGGCGCCGGCGGAGAAGCCTTGCAGCAGCCGCCCGATCAGTACCAGCGCCGGGGCGAACAGGCCTATGGTTTCGTATCCGGGCACCAGCACAATCAATATCGTGCCGCTGGCCATGATCGACAGGGTGACGATCAGACCTTTGCGCCGGCCGACGTCATCGATGTAGGCGCCGAGCACAATGGCGCCGAGCGGACGCATCAGGAAGCCTGCGCCGAATACTGCGAAAGTCATCATCAGGGAGGCGAACTCGCTGCTCGCCGGGAAGAACACCGCCGCGATCTGCGTGGCGTAGAAGCCGAACAGAAAGAAGTCGAACTGTTCGAGGAAGTTGCCCGAGGTCACCCGGAAGATGGCACCGGCCCGCGAGCCGTTGGTAGGGATTGAGGCTGTCATTGAAAAGTACTCCACCGCTTTTATGACATGCGCTACGGAGAAGCGGCGCACGGTTTTTATTGAGGTGGATGGTGGCGCAGATGTAACAATCTGTTAATTGCATTGTTGGCATGGATTGATGCGTGGGGCGGATCAATGGCTTCAGTGCTTGGCGCATTTGTGGGAGCGGGCCGGCTCGCGAAGGCTTTCCGTCAGATGGCAACGATGGCGGATGTGCCGGCGTATTCGCGAGCAGGCTCGCTCCCACAGGGGATCGGTGGTGATCAGAGAATCAGCGTCCGCCAAGACTTGTGGGAGTGGAGCTCAGGTCAAAAACTGTGGTGTAACACCAACCCTGTGGGAGCTGCGGTGCGACGATTCGAGTTGCCAGCGATGGCGGTCTGATGGACAAGGCCTCTTACGGCCACCTCCGGCAAAAAACAAGGAATGTTTCCCGCGCCACGCAGTCGGAGTTCAGGTACTACTCATCTGAAAGAGGTTCACCGATGAACAGCAAAACCCTAATCGCCAGCCTGGCCCTTGTTGCGGGCATTGCCGGAATCACACCCATTGTTCAAGCGGCGCAAACCTCCAGCGAACCCGCCGTGCAATCGCCCACCAGCGATCGCCAGCTGAAGGTCAACGACCGCGCGCCGGAAATGTACCAGCGCGACGACAAGGCTTTGAAGAACTGGAAAGCCAAAGGTCTGAAAGCGCCGATCGACCAGGCGCAGTGGGTACAGATCAATGACAAGTACGTGATGGTGATGATCACCAACGGCACGATTGTCGAGATGCAGCCGGTCGAGAAATAGCTTGATCGCGGGGGAGAGCGTTTACACAAGCTCTCCCTTGTCCCACAGACTCACTAATTCCCCAGGCGCCCGGTCCTCCGGTACCTTCAACACCATTTCCCCGGACTGATAGCGCACTTCAATCTGGTAGAAGCGCTGATCCCCACGTCCCGATTCGCTGCTATCGAGTGGCAGGCAACCCTCAAGCACCGAGCAGATCCTGGAACGCTGATTGATGTCGCACTGGGCAAATTCGATTTCCCGTGGGCGGCTCAGGCTGTGAATCGCTGCAACGCCACCCTGGCGAGATACGCGCAAAACGGAATCTTTATCCAGCTCGGGTAGCGTTTTCATACGGTCTCCTCGGATTATTCGATACCGACCTGTGCCCAGGCTTGCTGCACTGCGTCGGCTGCTTCGGCGCCGAAGCGCTCGCCGGCGTGGTTGATCGTCAGTTTTGCGAACGCGTCGAACGTTGCGTCCTGTTTCAAATGGTCGTCGCACAGTGTGTCGTACCAGATGCGTCCGGCTTTTTCCCAGGCGAAGCCGCCAAACGCTCGGGCTGCCAGGTAAAACGCGCGGTTGGGAATGCCGGAGTTGATGTGTACGCCGCCATTGTCTTCGCTGGTGATGACGAACTTGCGCATGTGATCCGGTTGCGGATCCTTGCCCAGCATCGGGTCGTCGTATGCCGTGCCGGGGTGCGACATCGAGCGCAGGCCCTTGCCCTGGATCTGTGGCATCAGCAGGTCGGCGCCGATCAACCAGTCTGCCTGCTCGGCGGTTTGGCCAAGGGTGTATTGCTTGGTCAACACGCCGAATACATCCGAGAGCGACTCGTTCAGCGCGCCGGACTGGTTGGCATAAATCAGCCCGGCTTCGCTTTCGGTGACGCCGTGGGCCAATTCATGGCCGATGACGTCGAGCGAGCGGGTGAAGCGCTGGAAGATTTCGCCATCCCCGTCACCGAAGACCATCTGCGCGCCGTTCCAGAATGCGTTCTCGTAGCCCTGGCCATAATGCACGCTGCCGATCAGCGCGAATCCCTGATTGTCGATCGAGTCGCGACCGAGCACCTTCCAGAAGAAATCATAGCTGGCGCCCAGCGCATCGTAAGCCTCGTCGACCGCCGGATCCCCCGATGCCGGCTGGCCCTCGAGACGCACCGGCATGCCCGGCAAGAGCATTTTGTTCTGCGCATCATGCACGCTGCGCCGTGCCAGGCCAGGCTTGCTCGCCTCCGGCAGAATCGCCCGCGCCGGCGGCTGCGAAGGACGGCCGGGGTTGGGCAGCAGGCTGCGCACATGATTGAGCGTCTGCATCGCGGCGTTGCGCTGCGGCTCGGAACCGTGGGCAATGATGCGGTTGAGAATGTAGGGCGGGATGAAACTGCGCAGCAATCGAGAGTCGGTCATCTAAGCATCCTTGTCGTCATACGATGTCGATACACATGTGAGCGGCAAGGCGTGTTTTCGGTTCCATGGATTGCCATCGACGCCGGATTCTGCGAAAAACGCCGCCTGCGAACATCTCAAGAGCCAACGACATGACAGACGAACTGCAAATCATCGACCTGCAACCGGGCGACGGCAAAGCCGCGGTGAAAGGCGCGCTGATCACCACCCAATACACCGGCTGGCTGGAAGACGGCACTGAATTCGACTCGTCCTGGAGCCGGGGCAAACCGTTTCAGTGCGTGATCGGCACTGGCCGCGTGATCAAAGGCTGGGATCAGGGGCTGATGGGCATGCAGGTCGGCGGCAAACGCAAATTGCTGGTACCGGCGCATCTGGGCTACGGCGAGCGGACCATGGGCAAGATCCCGCCGAATTCGAATCTGCTGTTTGAGATTGAGTTGCTGGAGGTTTTGACGCGGGAGGATTGAGGTCTGACGTGCGTCTGGATGAAGCAACCCTCATCCAGACGCTTGCAACTTCGGATGCTCAGGTGAACATCTCTATATCGTCAATCGTGTCCTCAATGACGCCCTGCAACGAGGGCATCCGACGCCTTACGTTTTCGAGCGCCGGCAAAACGGTTTCGGTATTCAGTCTTCCATGTCGACGAGCGATATGGCTCAGGGCGGTGGTGGCAGAGGCAGCGATCGCTTCGGTTTCGCTGGAGAGATATTGGAGGCAGAAAGACTGGGCCCACATTGGGTCTTCCTCGCTCATACCGATGGATACTAATCCTGCTGCCATATTTTCGGCGACACCACTTGCAATAAGTCTCATCGCCACGTCGCGGGAAATAGATGAATCTTGATAGATGAGGCTCATCGTCGACGCTAGCCCCTGACGCCGATGAATAAGTCCAGCTCCTTCGGCAATTGCTCTCCAAGTATTTCGCTGATTCGTTGAGTTTGGTCCGCAGTCAGCAGCCATTCTCCGTCGGGACTTAGACTGAGTTCTGGCCAGCCCATTACGGCCAATATCCGACGCTCAGATTTCGAGTGGACCGTCAGCTCGAATTTCAGCGTATCGTCCTCGCTTTCGTCTGGTAAAAAACCACTAATCCATAAATACATATTTTTATTCCTCTTCACTTTGGAGTCCATCGCTCGGGATCGGCAGGATCGATTTGCTCGCCCGTTTCGTGATTAAACTCACCTAGATGTTTGCCTTGCTTGTTATAGAGTTCTATAGCCCCTGTTTTGCTATCCCATTCATAGATTCGACCTTTCTTGTCTTTCCATCTGCTGCGCTTGCCGCCACCACCTTGAACACTGCTTTTGGATTTGACGGGATAGGTATCCGGGAATGCTGGGAGAGTTACGGGAGGCCGGTGATATTTGATGTCACCGCCAAGAGTAGGTCTTGAAAGCACAACGTATAGAGGCTGTACTCCAGAGTCCGCCGGAAAGACCAGAATAAAGTCCTGGTATTCAGGCGGGTAAACCGGATTGACGATGATTTTGTCCGCCTGCTCGGTCGGCGGGTATATCCAGATGTGTGGAACCTGCGGCGCACCCTCCAACGGCGGAATTGCCGATCCGCGTGATGAGTCTACAGAGGGAGTCCAGAGTAGGGTTGACCCATTACCAAAATCTGCGACGTGCGAGGCGCCTTGCTTGACGAACTGCACGACTGGAATCATTTCCCAGTCGCTGCGCGTTTGAGTGTTGTATCCGTATCCTTTCAACGTCCCATCGGGCTGCTGTTCCACATGCAATCGAACCCGAGTCCGAGCTGTCTCGAGCGACTGTAGTTGCTCTTCTGTGTAGAGAGCACTATCGGCGAGACTCGATGGCCACAGCAGCGCAACCAACCCAAGCAACCCGCCTGCGACGACACCGCCGGTGGCCAGGCTTGTGGTACTTGCGGCGGCAGTGCTGGTGCTCAGACTGCCAGAGCTGCCGAGAGCAAAAGCTCCGATCGACGCTTGCAAACTGGTCGCGCCAATTGTCTTGAGTGCGATATTCCCGGCCGAGTCGCGTTCATGCCCCGCTAGCAAGGACAGCGTTCCATAATCCGAAATTTTCCCAACCGGTATAAATCCAGATGGATTGGCATCATTGATGACGCCGTTCGGCAGCTTGCAACTTTTCACGAAAACACAGCCGCTTATATTTTGCTCTTCATGTATGACCTGGTGGCCAAGTCGATCTTCGTGGGCCTGCTGCCGAGCCAGAATGTCTTCATAAGCGCCTTGTGCGGCCTCGCGCGCAGCAAGTTCGCTGGCAGTCATGTAGCGGCTGGTGATGTGGTGTCCGTCTCCCTCTGGCGGGTTCTGGACCCGGGGGATGTCTTTCTTGCGAGCCATGAGCGTCCTTGTCCGCTGTTAAAAACGAAGTGGACGCTAAAGCAACGAAGGAGTGATGGATGTAGGACGCGTCTGAAAGTGTTGCAGTTGTTACAACTGCAAAAAGATCAAATCCATGACCAGACAGGTCAACAAATCGCCTTACCCGACCGCCCAAACCGCTCCCGATAAACCGACGGCGGTACGCCCACCACGCTGCGGAACGCCACACGAAAGCTCTCCACCGAGCGATAGCCGCAGCGCTGGGCGATCTGCTCGGTGTGTTGATGGGTGCTCTCGAGCAGCTCCCGCGCTCGCGCCAGGCGTTCATGTTGCAGCCAGGCCTTGGGCGTTTGCCCGCTGGCTTCGGTGAAACGCCGTAGAAAGGTGCGCTCGCTCATCGCCGCTTCACTGGCCAGATCGCGGACTTCCAGTGGTTCGTGCAGGCGTTCGCGGGCCCATTGCATGATGCGCGACAGGTCGCTGCGGGGTGTCGGGCTGACCGGGGTGGGGATGAATTGGGCCTGGCCGCCGGTGCGTTGTGGCGACATGACCAATCGCCGCGCGACGGCGTTGGCGACCTGCGTGCCGAAGTCGCGGGTTACCAGGTGCAGGCAGGCGTCGATGCCGGCGGCGCTGCCGGCGGAGGTGATCAGTTGACCGGCGTCGACGTAGAGCACGTCCGGATCGACCTCGATCGCCGGGAAGCGTTGCGCCAGTTCACCTGTGTAGCGCCAGTGCGTGGTGGCGCGGTGGCCGTCGAGCAGGCCGCTGGCGGCGAGCACGAACACGCCCGAGCAGATCGACACCAACCGCGCGCCTCGGTCATGGGCCTGACGCAACGCGTCGATCAGCGCAGGCGGTACCGGGGCGTTGCGGTCGCGCCAGCCCGGAATGACGATGGTGCGCGCTGCGGCGAGCAGTTCCAGGCCACCATCGGCCAGCACCTGAATCCCGCCCATGGCGCGCATCGGGCCTTGATCGACTGCCGCTATCGCGTGTTCGTACCAAGGGAAATCGAACTCTGGCCGGGCCAGGCCGAAGATCTCGACGGCAATGCCGAACTCGAATGTGCAGAGGCCGTCGTAGGCCAGAATGGCAACCAGATTGGGGTGAGTGGGCATTTGGCGGAAATCTCCCGGTCGGTGTCTTGCGCGCCACTGTAGCGGCAAGCGCCGTCTCGATAAAGTCTGTTCATCCCCCACAGACAAAGGAGCAACACAGCATGACCAGCCTGGTTCGCGAAATTCCCGCCGCCCCTTCGGCGATTGCCCTGATGCATTTCAGCAATCGTCTGACCTTCGAAACCGATTGTTCCGACGTGTTCAGTAGCCAAGAGGCCGGGGAGGTCGATTTTGTTCTGGTGGATGTGCGCGGCCCATTGGCGTTCGAGCGCGGCCATGTGCCCGGCGCGATCAATATCCCGACCCGCTTGCTCACGGCGGAGCGCTTGGCCGATTACCCGAAACACACTTTGTTCGTGGTCTATTGCGCCGGGCCGCATTGCAACGGCGCGAACAAGGCGGCGGTGAAGCTGGCGGCATTGGGCTATCCGGTCAAGGAGATGATCGGCGGTGTCACCGGATGGCTCGATGAGGGTTTCGAATTGAACGCGGTTTCAGCAGCCAACACCGCGATCAGCTGCGCCTGCTGACGCTTCGATCTCGCCGCCATGGGCCCTCCGCATCTCGTGTCGGGACATAGAGAGTCCCAAACAAAAAAACGCATATTTCTGACCTGAAAAGGGCAGTGTCCTACAGCCTTCGCACCACCACGGCGCACGCGTTGACCCTCGTCAATGCGTGCGCCGATGTTCTGTAAGTAATTGTCGCTTAAAAACAATTGCCTCCGTGCGCGCCGCCATAGACTGCCGGCCACGTCGGTTTTTGCCGTTAGAACGCCATGACCGAACGCTGACTCGAAAGCTGCCAATAAAAGCCTCCGCACGGGAGTAATAAATGAAAAAGCTAGTGATGTTCGGTGCCCTGGCACTGTCGATGTTGTCCCTGACCGCCGTGGCCGAAGACGCCAAGCCGATCCGCATCGGTATCGAAGCCGGGTACCCGCCATTCTCGATGAAAACCCCTGACGGCAAACTCACTGGTTTTGACGTGGACATCGGTGACGCACTGTGCGCGCAGATGAAGGTTAAATGCACGTGGGTCGAGCAAGAGTTCGATGGCCTGATCCCGGCGCTGAAAGTGAAGAAGATCGACGCGATCCTGTCGTCGATGACCATCACTGACGATCGCAAGAAAAACGTCGATTTCACCATCAAGTACTACCACACCCCGGCACGTTTCGTGATGAAGGAAGGCTCGGGCGTGAAAGACCCGCTGACCGAACTCAAAGGCAAGAAAGTCGGCGTGCTGCGCGCCAGTACTCACGACCGTTACGCGACCGAAGTGCTGGTTCCGGCCGGGATCGAACTGGTGCGCTACGGCTCGCAGCAGGAAGCCAACCTCGACATGGTGTCCGGGCGTATCGACGCGATGCTGGCCGACTCGGTCAACCTCAGCGACGGTTTCCTGAAAACCGACGCCGGCAAAGGCTTCGAATTCGTCGGTCCGACCTACGAAGACGCCAAGTACTTCGGCGGCGGCGCTGGCATTGCCGTGCGCAAGGGCGATACCGCACTGGCTGAGCAATTCAACAAAGCCATCACCGAAATCCGCGCCAATGGCGAGTACAAGAAAGTCCAGGACAAGTACTTCGACTTTGACGTATACGGCCATTAATACGCCGTGAAAAAAAAGTGGCCCCGTTTGCGCGGTGGCCACTTTTTTTATGTTCTTTTATTGATGGAAATTCTCTGTGGGAGCGAGCCTGCTCGCGAAAGCGGTCTGACATTCGACATCGTCATCGTCTGACCTGACGCATTCGCGAGCAGGCTCGCTCCCACAGGGATTTGCATAACCCAGCTATTAAGGAGTTTTCCATGCAACGCATCGACCACGTTCTGCCCTGGAGCCACTTGGGCAGCGAGCGCTCCCTCAGCGTTTTTCGCTACGGCGCCGGCAGCCGCAAGGTGTATATCCAGGCCAGCCTGCACGCCGATGAACTGCCGAGCATGCGCACCGCGTGGGAACTCAAGCTGCGCTTGAACGAACTGGAACGGCAGGGCCGTTTGCAGGGCGTTATCGAACTGGTGCCGGTGGCCAATCCGATCGGCCTGGATCAGCATTTGCAAGGCAATCACATGGGCCGCTTCGAGTTGGGCAGCGGCAAGAATTTCAACCGCGCATTCGTCGAACTCAGCGCCCCGGTCGCAGCGCTGGTGGGCGAGCGTCTGGGCGCGGATGCCGAGGCCAACGTCGCCCTGATCCGCCAGGCCATGGCTCAGGTCTTCGAAGAATTGCCGGCGCCGGCCTCGCAACTGGAAGCCTTGCACCGCTTGTTGCTGCGCCACGCCTGCGACGCCGACATCACCCTCGATCTGCATTGCGACTTCGACGCTGCGATTCACCTCTACGCGCTGCCGCAACACTGGCCGCAATGGCAATCGCTGGCGGCGCGGCTGAAGGCGGGTGTGGCATTGCTCTGCGAGGACTCCGGCGGCAGCTCGTTCGATGAGTCGTGCTCGACGCCGTGGCTGCGTCTGGCCAAAGCGTTCCCGAACGCGGCGATTCCGGCGGCGAATCTGGCGACGACGCTGGAGCTGGGCAGTATGGGCGACACCCGCGTCGATCAGGCTCAGGCCAATTGCGAAGCGATCCTCGGTTTTCTCGCCGAGCAGGGTTTCATCAGCGGCGAATGGCCGGCGGCGCCGAGCGAATGTTGTGAAGGTCTGCCGTTCGAAGGCACCGAATACCTGTTCGCCCCGCACCACGGCGTGGTCAGTTTCTTGCGCAATGCCGGCGAGTGGGTAGAGCAGGGCGATGCGCTGTTCGAGGTCGTTGACCCGTTGCAGGATCGCGTGACCACCGTGCGCGCCGGCACCAGCGGGGTGCTGTTCGCGATTGATCGCGGGCGCTATACCGAGCCGGGGATCTGGCAGGCGAAAGTGGCGGGGCGGGTGCCGTTTCGTACCGGCAAGCTGACGAACGACTGACAGGTTGCGGTGAAGGTGCGGGCCTCTTCGCGAGCAGGCTCGCTCCCACAGGGGGAACGCATTTTAACGGTGGGAGCGAGCCTGCTCGCGAAAGGGCCATCAGCCACTCCACAAAATTTGGATCCTCAGCCGAGAATGTTAGGCTCCCCGCGAACCCGACACTCTGTGAAGGAACGCTGCAATGCTCAAATTGTTCGCCCTGCTGACCCTGCTCGCATCCACCGCCGTCCACGCGCAAACCACCCTGCAATCCGACCTGCCGCTCAAATACCTCGAACAGGTCCACGCCGACGCTGAACCACGTCCGCTGGTGATCTTCCTGCACGGTTACGGCAGTAACGAGGCCGATCTGATCGGCATGAAATTTCAGCTGCCGGCGCAGTACAACTACCTGTCGGTGCGCGCACCGATGACGTTGGGTGAAGGACGTTTCCAGTGGTTTCGCAAGAAGGGTGAAGGCGCCTACAACGGCGAGACCGATGATCTGAAGGTCAGCGGCCAGAAGCTGCGCGACTTTATCGCCCAGGCGGCGAAGAAATATCACGCCGCGCCGGACAAGGTGTACCTGATCGGCTTCAGCCAGGGCGCGATGATGAGTTACGAAGTGGGCCTGCGCGCGCCAGCGGTCGTGGGCGGGTTTGCCGCGTTGAGCGGGCGCTTGTTGCCGGTGCTCAAAGCCGAACTCAAGCCCGGTCAAGCGTCACTGCCGCTGAGCATTTTCATCGGCCACGGCACCGCTGATGATCCGGTGCCTTACCGTCACGGCACCGAGGCCAACGCGCTATTGCACAAGCTCGATTACCAGCCCGAATTTCACGCGTATCCGGGCGTCGGCCACAGCATCAGTGCGGCCGAATTGCGCGATTTGAACGGCTGGTTGCAGCGGCTCAATCCTTGACGATGGCTTTGACCAAGGCATCGTGACCCTTCTTGTCACTGGCGCGGGAAATCACCTGCACCAGCGCCATCTTCGTCCCCGAGCCGGCCAGCAATGTGGTGTTCAGCGTCTGGCCACCGCCCTGGGTGGCGGTGCTGTCAACCTGACGCAGACCCAGGCCGGTACCTTTCTGGGTCAGGCTTTTCTCGCTGAGTTTATTGAAGTCCGGCAGGGCCTTGCGCTGATCGTCGATGAAACTCGACACGCTGCCGTCAAGAAACTCACCGTCGTTGTCCTTGACGTTCTGGCCTGCGGGGATCTGGTTTTCGGCGGCGATGACCACGGTCTTGGTGGTCTGGTTAGTGTACATCGTGCCCTTGGCCCCGCTCGGGCTGGTGGGCAGCGGGTCAGCGACAAAGCCTTTGGGCAGGACGAAGGCGAATTTGCCGTCGAGCAGCGTAACCTTCTCGGTTTTGACCTTTTCCTTGGCGGCGTGCGCGTTGATCGCGGCGAAACCGGCGACGGCCGCCAGCATCAGGACGAGGGTTTTTTTGCTCAACAATGACATGTGAATCTCCGGTGAATGGTCGCGCGAGGCGGGCGATCATCCCACGGAGCGTGCCGGGCGTTCCAGCGCGATTCGTCCGGGCGGTTATTGCGCTTGCGCCTTGGCCACTGGCCGCGCCAGCAGACGCCGGGTCACCCCGAGCATGGCCACCGACACTGCCACGCCTACGACAAAACCGCTGAGGCCCATGGTCGGCAGCGTCAAGGCCGACACCAGGCAGAACGCCGAAAACGAATACATGCCGGTCGCCGTTGCGCGCAATAACGCAGCGGTAAACGCCGGGCCGCGAGTTTGTTGCGAGAACACTGCCATGACGCTGCCGAGCACCGGGAACACCGCGAGCAGGCCGCTCCAGCGTTCGCCGACGGTGCTTGCCAGCATCGTCACCACCAGCGTCAGCGCCGCACCGGCGATCATCCGCCAGATCAGTTTGTCCGACTTCGGTGCTGGCCCGTTCAACACCGGCTGCACTTCGGGGAACAGATAAGGCGAAGCGAGCAGTGCCACCGCTGCCGCAATCACCGAGAACGGCAAGGACGCCGGGATCACCGACAACACCGTCGCCAGCGCGGCCCACACCGCCAGTGAAATGGTCAACGCCCACGGCCAGTTCGCCCGCTGCGCCACCTGCGCATAAGTGATGCAGAAAGCGATCATCGCGAACATTGCCGACAGCGCCGCCACCGCCGATTGCGCGGCAAACTGCGGCCCTTGTTCAATCGCCAGAAAGAACAGAATCGGCCCGACCACCACCGGCAATCCTGACAGCCACCCGGCCACGCTCGGCCCCCAACGTTTGCCCGCCAAGGAAATCAGCAGGAGAAAACCGGGAATCAGCAGCAGTTTGAGGATCAGCACGCGGGTGTCTCCATCGGGTCAGGATGAGCCACGTTAGCACTGCCGATTAAAGATTGCTGCCTATGTTCGCAATTTTTGTATACAAAAAATCAGGCGCGAATCCAGCTATGCTTTGATCATCAGAATGCAGCGGAGACGATACGGCGATGAACAGAACACCCAAGCTCGTACGTGGCTGTTGTGGCATCGGTTTATGGACGCTGTTGCTGACGCCGACGTGGGCCAATTGGCAGGACGCAGTGCCGGGCGCGCAAATCATCGGCAGTGGCGATTTCAGCGTGTTCGGCTTCGATGTTTACAGCGCGCGCTTGTGGAGTGCCGCGCGGCCTCTGGCGGACGGCCAGCCGTTTGCCCTGGAGCTGATCTACCGGCGCAACATTTCGCGAGACGATCTGGTCAGCACCAGCGTCGATGAGATCAAACGCCTGGCCGGTCCTCGGGTCACTTCAGCGCAATTGGCCGGCTGGCAAAAGCAGATGCAGCAATCGTTTGTCGACGTTCAGGCCGGCACGCGGATTACCGGCGTGTATCTGCCGGGGCAGGGCGCGCGGTTTTTTGTCGGCCAGAAGCTCCAGCATGAGATTGAGGATCCACAGTTTGCCAAGGCGTTTTTCGATATCTGGCTGGATCCGCGAACACGCAGTCCCGAGTTGCGCGAGCAGTTGTTGGGGGTGAACCCATAGGTTCAGTGATTTTTGCGCTTCAAGGCATCAGGCGAAACGACTAAGCTGCCGGGCTCCCTTTTTTGTTTCTGGATGTGTGCGTGAAATTCAGCCTGCCCAAAATCGCCACCGCGCCGTTTTGCCCGCCGGAAGTGGCCGGCAGTGTTGCGGTCGATCCGACTGCCTCGTTCTTCAAACGTGTGCTGCGTTTCGCCGGTCCCGGTTTGCTGGTGTCGATCGGCTACATGGATCCGGGCAACTGGGCGACCGCGATCGAGGCCGGTTCGCGTTTTGGCTACAGTCTTTTATTCGTCGTGTTGCTGGCGAGTCTGGCCGGCATGGTCGTGCAGTGCCTGTGTTCGCGGCTGGGCATCGCCACTGGTCGCGATCTGGCGCAGTTGTCCCGCGAGCGCTACAGCACGCCGACCGCGCGCCTGCAATGGCTGCTGGCGGAAATCTCGATCATCGCCACCGACCTCGCCGAAGTGCTTGGCTGCGCCCTGGCGTTTCACTTGCTGCTCGGTTGCTCGCTGACCTTCGGCATCGCTCTGACGGCTTTCGACACGCTGCTGGTGCTGGCGTTGCAGAACCGGGGATTCCGCCGGCTCGAAGCGATCATGCTGGTGCTGGTCGCGACCATCGGTGTGTGTTTCTTCGTCGAATTGTTGTTGATCAAACCGTACTGGCCAGACGTGGCGCTGGGCTTCAAACCCTCGCTGTCCGCGATCAGCGATGCGGCGCCGCTGTATCTGGCCATCGGCATCCTCGGCGCCACAGTGATGCCGCATAACCTGTATCTGCACACATCGATCGTGCAAACACGGATGATCGGCAAGGACTTGGCGAGCAAGCGGGACGCGGTGAAACTGGCGCGCATCGACACCATCGGTTCGCTGGCCCTGGCGCTGCTGGTCAACGCGGCGATCCTGATTCTCGCAGCGGCGGCGTTTCACCAGTCCGGGCACACCGATGTGGTCGACATTCAGGACGCCTATCACCTGCTCGACCCACTGGTTGGCGGTGCGCTGGCCAGTGTGCTGTTCGGCGTGGCACTGCTCGCGTCGGGGCAAAGTTCGACCTTCACCGGGACCATCGCCGGGCAGGTGATCATGGAGGGCTATCTGAACCTGCGCATCCCGTGCTGGCAGCGGCGTTTGATCACCCGCGGGCTGGCGCTGATTCCGGCGTTCATCGGCGTATGGCTGCTCGGTGATGGCGCTATCGGCAAGCTGCTGGTGTTGAGCCAGGTAGTGCTCAGCCTGCAACTGCCGTTTGCCTTGTACCCGCTGATTCGCATGACCAACGACCGGCAGTTGATGGGGCCGTTCGTCAATCGCTGGCCCACGCGGGTGCTGGCCTGGGGGCTGTTTGTGTTGATCAGCGGGGCGAACAGTTGGTTGATATTGCAGTGGGCGGTTTGATCACTGTGTTGCGGTGACTGGCAGGGCCTCTTCGCGAGCAGGCTCGCTCCCACTGGTTGCGCGGGTGATGGCAATTCAGGTGATCAGCCGACGAGGGGTCATCCATCAACTTGTTTCGCGGCGGGCGAGCCTATACTGTATATGCACACAGTATAGAGCCCGCGCCATGCAAATCATCGACAAGCTCAGCATCCTCGCCGACGCCGCCAAGTACGACGCCTCCTGCGCCAGCAGTGGTGCGCCCAAGCGCAGCTCCGAGGGCAAGAGCGGGCTCGGTTCGACCGACGGCATGGGCATTTGCCACAGCTACACGCCGGACGGGCGCTGTGTGTCGTTGCTGAAAATCCTGCTGACCAACTTCTGTCTTTACGATTGCCAGTACTGCGTCAACCGCCGTTCCAGCGATGTGCCACGTGCGCGCTTCACCCCGGAAGAAGTCGTGACGCTGACCATGGATTTCTACCGCCGCAACTGCGTCAGCGGCCTGTTTCTCAGCTCCGGGATCATTCGCTCGGCGGACTACACCATGGAGCAACTGGTGCGCGTCGCCAAGTTGCTCCGCGAAGAGCACGAATTTCGCGGCTACATCCATTTGAAGACCATTCCGGAAGCCGATCCCGCTTTGATCGAAGAAGCCGGGCGCTATGCCGATCGCCTCAGCGTCAACATCGAACTGCCCACCGATGCCAGCCTGCAGACACTGGCGCCGGAGAAGGACATCACCTCGATCAAGCAAGCGATGAACACCATCTACACCGGCGTGCAGACGGTATTGAACGAACCGCGCTCGGCAAAATTCGCCCCGGCGGGGCAGAGCACGCAACTGATCGTCGGTGCCGATGACACCGACGACAGCACCATCCTCCACAGCGCTCAGTCCCTTTATGGCAACTTCCGTTTGCGCCGGGTCTATTACTCGGCATTCAGTCCGATCCCCGACAGCCCGAAAAGCGTACCGCTCGCCGCGCCACCGCTGATGCGTGAGCACCGTTTGTATCAGGCTGATTTCCTCCTGCGCAGCTACGGCTACAGCGCTGACGAATTGCTCAAAGGCCCGGGCAATCTGGCGCTCGATATTGACCCGAAGCTGGCTTGGGCGCTGGAAAATCGCGAAGTGTTCCCGCTCGACCTCAACCGTGCTGACGCGACGTTGATCGCACGCATCCCGGGCATCGGCTTGCGCACCACCGAGCGCCTGGTCGAGTTGCGCCGTCAGCGCCGCATCCGTTACGAAGACGTCGCGCGGATGCGCTGTGTGCTGGCCAAGGCCAAGCCGTTCATCATCACCAGCGATTACCACCCGCAGCAGGCGGAAGTCACCAGTCACATGCTCTACCAGCAATTGCGTGACCGGCCGATGCCGCAGCAGATGGGGTTGTGGGGATGATCAGTCTCGATTGTGACGATCTGTTCGATACCTGGCGCCAGCAGGCGCGCTGGTTGCTCAGCCATGAGATCGATCCAAGTCTGGTGAGCTGGGCGACGGAAGGCGTTGGCGATCTGTTTGCCAGTGATGATCACGTGCCCGAAGGGCAGGGGCCGTTTCAGGCGCGTATTCCCCGTACGCTGCTCGCCACCCTCGAACAAGCGGCGCGCTATCGCGGCGAGCAACGCTGGAGCTTGTTGTATGAAGTGCTATGGCGCGTCAGTCACGGCGACCGCACGGCGATGATGGCCGGCGACAAACTCGGCAGCGAGTTGCAGCGGCGCATCAAGCAGGTCAGCCGCGAGGCCCATCATCTGCATGCATTCGTGCGTTTCATCGAGCGGCCGAAGGATCTGCCTGGTCCACAATACGTGGCGTGGCACGAACCGGCGCATGACATCCTGCACAGCGCCAGCGAGCACTTTATCGGTCGCATGGGCCAGCATCGCTGGTTGATCGCCACACCGCGCGATGGTGTGTACTACGACGGTGAGCAGTTGATTCACGAGCGGCAATGCCCGATTGAATGGCAGCAACTGGCACAGAACGTCGATGACCCCCACGGCGATTTGTGGTTGACCTACTACAGCCACATCTTCAACCCGGCACGGTTGAACCCGAAGGTCATGCAAGGGCATCTGCCGGTGCGGTTCTGGAAGAATCTGCCGGAGGGCGAGTTGATACCGGGATTGATCACCCAGGCGCGGATGGGCAAGCAGCAGAATGGGCAGGCGAGTGGGATTGCTGATCGACTTGGTAAACGGATTGCCTTGAAGAGCGAAAAGCCTACCCTCACCCCAGCCCTCTCCCGGAGGGAGAGGGAGCCGACCGAGGTGTTCTTGCGAACTCCATCGACCTGAATGGCCGAGGCGAACGCGATTTTTGAAAAGCGCACAAGTCGGCTCCCTTTCCCCCTCGCCCCCTTGGGGGCGGTCCGACGTTTCGGGAGGGCTGGGGTGAGGGGGTAA
>NZ_RCOC01000052.1:0-1532 GCF_004307515.1 Pseudomonas sp. Sample_14
CGGGGAAGAAGGGTTGGCGGGCATGGCCCAGACGCGGCGAGGGTGGGGTGAAGGTGTTCGGTGGCGGGATGTTGAAAGCGACGAAATCGCCGCCGCCGGTCAGTGCCGGGCAATTGAACAGCAGGCTGCAATAGCCGCATTTTTCCCACAGCACGTGGTGCGAAGATTGCGGCGGGCAATGCTCGGCCGCAGGCTGGGCTGCATGGCCGCTGTGATCCATGCCGGGCATGTCCATCGACATGTCCATGCTCATTGGCATCGACGTCGAGGCGTGTTGATCCATCGGCATCGACTGAGAAATCAGTGGACCGATGAAGATCATCAGCATGGCGAACAGGGCGATCCAGCTGCCACGCGTCAGCGCTTGAGTCTGACGGTGATGCGGGACGGGCCTAGTGCGCAACGGACGCATGGGCGAAGTCAGCCGAAACGATTACTGAGCGTGCACGTGGCCCTGAGCGGATTCCGGCGCTTTCTTCTGCACGGCCACTTCAACGCTGACGTCACCGGCCTTTTCGAAATGCAGGGTCATCGGGAAACGCTTGCCGTCGCTGAGCAGGCTGCGATCGCTCGGGTTGAGCAGCATCACGTGGTAGGCCATCGGCGCGAAGGTCACGGTGCCGCCGGCGGGGATTTCCACGCTTGGCACTTGCTGCATCTTCATCAGATCGCCCTGCATCACATGCTCGTGCAACTGCGCTTGTGCAGCGATGGGCGAGTCGACGCTGAGCAGGCGATCGGCGCTTTTACCGGTGTTGTGGATGATGAAGTAGGCGGCGACGGTCGGCGCATTCGGCGGCAGTTCCTGCGACCACGGGTGGGCGATTTCCAGCGCACCCGCCTTGTATTCATGGGCATGGGCGAAGCACGCCGGCAACAACAGCGCAGCGAGGACGAAGAGTTTCTTCAACATGGCAGTTCTCCAGAACGATTTGAAACGCGGATTTTTGGCGCGAACAAATCAGACCAGAGGGGAAGCACGGGGATTGAGACTCGGCCATTGCTGGCGCGGCGTCGGGGCTTGCAGGGAGGCGGGCGCAACGCTGCGGTTGCTTTCAAATTGCGCGAAATACAGCTGCGGCGAATGCCCCGGCAGCGCCAGCAATGGCGCCCCACCTGAGCAACACCAGCAGTGCTGCATGTTCGAATGGCTGTCGTTCTGCGGGGCCTTCTGATCCGTGGCACCGATGTCGATCGCCACCATCTTCATGCCGCTGCCGGTGCAGAAACTGCTCCAGAGTATCTGCTCGGCCGGTGAACTGGCCGCCTGCGCCATCGCCCCGCTCAGCGGCATGGCGAGCATGTTGAACAGCACTGCAAAGCAGGCGATCCAGGCAAATGCTAACCGGCGTCGGTTCATGGGACAGGTCCGTTGGGTGGGCGATCAGGCGCGGCCCATTTAGCCTGATCAGGGCCGATAAGTAAAAAAGCGTCGTGCGGTTTGGTGTCGCAGTGAGCTGTTAAAGGAGTGTAGCTACTTGAATTTGCAGTGCCAGACCTGACGCCTTCGCGGGCAAGCCCGCTCCCACAAA
>NZ_RCOC01000052.1:1632-35966 GCF_004307515.1 Pseudomonas sp. Sample_14
CTTGAATTTGCAGTGCCAGACCTGACGCCTTCGCGGGCAAGCCCGCTCCCACAAATTTTGTGAGTGTGCACAGATATCAGCAACATCCACGGTTCCTGTGGGAGCGAGCCTGCTCGCGAAAGCGATTTGTCAGGCACTGATGGGCTGCCGGTGCGGACGTATTCGCGAGCAGGCTCGCTCCCACAAAGGGCCGTGCCGATTCAGTGGGAAAGGGCAGCGAGGACTTCAGCGACTGATTCAAACTCCTGATCAACCCCCGGCAACCCCGGGCGCTTCAACACCAGCACCGGCACGCCGCGCTCGCGCGCCACTTCGAGCTTCGGCTCGGTGGCGCTGCTGCCGCTGTTCTTGCTGATCAATACATCGATCTGCCGGCGCTCGAACAGCGCTCGCTCGTCTTCCAGCAGAAACGGCCCACGGGCGCCGATCACTTCGCAGCGCGTATTGCCGGGATAAACGTCGAGGGCGCGCAGGGTCCAGAACTGGTGGGTGGGGATTTCGTCGAGGTGTTGCAGCGGTTCACGGCCGAGGGTGAACAGCGGGCGGTGGAACGGTTGCAGCGCTGTGATCAGTTCGGCCCAGTCACTGACCTCGCGCCAGTCATCGCCTGCTTGCGGCTGCCAGGCGGGGCGGCGCAAGGCCCAGCAGGGAATGCCGGCAAGCTGTGCCGCGCGGGCGGCGTTGGCGCTGATTTGTGCGGCGTACGGGTGCGTGGCGTCGAGCAGCAGATCGACACCTTCATCGGCGATGAACTGCGCCAGACCCTCCGCGCCGCCATAGCCGCCGACCCGAACCTGGCAGCGCAAATCGCTCGGCACCCGGCCAACGCCGGCGAGGCTGTAGATATGTTGTGGGCCGAGCGTGCGGGCAATCGCCAGCGCCTCAGTGACACCGCCGAGCAGCAAGACCCGCTTCATACGAAACCTCCGGCGTGCCCGACAACCCCGCCCTGACGATCAATGGCAAACACCTCGACCTGGACCTGCGCCGGCACTACGCTGCGAGCGAAATCCAGCGCATGGCGACAAACCTCATCCCCCAAAGCAATGCCCGCCGCACTGGCCATGGCCAGGGCTTGTTGGCTGGTATTGGCTTCGCGAATGCCTTGTTGCAATGCCGCATCCGCGCCAATCGCCGCCGCCCACTCGGCCAGTTGCGGCAAGTCGATGCTCGAATGCCGTGAGTGCAGATCCATATGCCCGGCGGCGAGTTTGCTGATCTTGCCGAAGCCGCCGCACAGGCTGAGTTTATCCACAGGTACTTTGCGCAGATGCTTGAGCACCGCGCCGACAAAGTCACCCATTTCGATCAGGGCTATTTCCGGCAGGTCATAGACCCGGCGCATGGTGTCTTCGCTGGCGTTGCCGGTGCACGCGGCGATGTGCAGATAACCGTTGGTTTTCGCTACGTCGATGCCCTGATGAATCGAGGCGATGTAAGCGGCGCAGGAAAATGGCCGGACGATGCCGCTGGTACCGAGGATCGACAGGCCGCCAAGAATGCCCAGCCGTGGATTCATGGTTTTCAGCGCCAGTTCTGCGCCGCCCTCGACATTGACCGTGACCTCGAAGCCGCCACCGTAGCCGGTTTCGGCGGCGAGCAAGGCCAGGTGATCACTGATCATTTTGCGTGGCACCGGATTGATCGCCGGCTCGCCGACGGCCAATACCAGACCCGGTCGGGTCACCGTGCCGACGCCGACACCGGCGTTGAAGCGAATTCCCGGTTCGGCGCACAGTCGCACCTGTGAATAAAGCAGGGCACCGTGGGTGACGTCAGGGTCATCGCCGGCATCCTTGATCGTCCCGGCTTCGGCGCCGTCTTCGCTCAGTCGGCAGAACTCCAGGCGCATCTGCACCTGTTTGCCCTTGGGCAAAGTGATGTGCACCGCGTCGGCAGCGATGCCGGTGAGCAACAGGCGCGCGGCGGCGAGGCTGGTGGCGGTGGCGCAGCTGCCGGTGGTGAGGCCGCTGCGCAGGGGCGCGGGTTGTTCGGCGGTTTCGTCACGCATCGAGGGGTTTGACCAGTTCCAGCAGGGTGATCGGCAACGCCTGACGCCAAGTGTCGAACTCGCCGAGCGGCTGCGCCTGGGCGACATGGATGCGCGTCAGCTCACCGCCGTATTGTTCGCGCCAATGCATCAGGGTGACTTCGCTTTGCAGGGTCACGGCGTTGGCCACCAATCGGCCGCCGGGCTTGAGCCGGTCCCAGCAGGTTTCGAATACACCCTCACGGGTGACGCCGCCGCCGATAAAAACAGCGTCCGGCCGTTCGAGGTTATCCAGTGCTTGCGGCGCCTTGCCACGAATCAGTTGCAGGCCGGGTACGCCCAGCGCATCGCGGTTGTGTTCGATCAATTGCTGACGGCCCTCGTCGGCCTCGACCGCCATGGCACGACAGCTCGGGTGCGCACGCATCCACTCGATGCCGATCGAGCCGCTGCCGGCGCCGACATCCCAGAGCAGTTCGCCGGGCTTCGGCGCCAGGCGGGCGAGGGTGATGGCGCGCACGTCGCGCTTGGTCAACTGGCCGTCGTGACGGAACGCCGAATCGGGCAAGCCGGCGAGGCGCGACAGGCCGGTAACACCGGGGTCGGCCAGGCACTCGACAGCGACTACGTTGAGGTCGGCGACCGCCGCATCGCCCCATTCCCTGGCGCTGCGTTCGATACGTCGTTCGGTGTCGCCGCCCAGATGTTCCAGAACAGTCATGCGACTTGCGCCGAAACCACGCTCGCACAGCAATTGCGCAGCGGCTGCCGGGCTGCTGCCGTCATTGCTCAGCAGCAACAGACGCACGCCGCTGAACAGATGCGCATTGAGCGCCGCCAGCGGACGCGCCACCAGCGACACAACCGTCACCTCTTGCAACGGCCAGCCCAGGCGCGCCGCCGCCAATGCGCAGGACGAAGGGGCGGGGATGATCGCCATCTCGGCGCTCGGCACATGACGCGCCAGACTGGCACCGACGCCGTAAAACATCGGATCACCGCTGGCCAGCACGCAGACCGGCTCGCCACGCGACTCGAGCACTGGCGCGAGGGAAAACGGACTCGGCCACAATTGCCGCTCGCCGCCGATGCACGGCGGCAGCAGGTCCAGCTGACGCTGGCCGCCGACGATCCGCGAAGCGCCCAGCAGAGCACGCCGGGCATTCTTGCCCAGGCCCTTGAAGCCGTCTTCACCAATACCCACAACGGTCAGCCAATCGCCCATTTCATACTCCAGATCCTGCGTCCAGCGAAGCGGGCGACATGATAACGCGACAATCGATAACTGGCTGCTGTCCTTTTTTCAGGAGCGCCGACATTGAATGTTTACATTGTTTTTTGTGATTTTTCGAGTTCTTCGCAAGTATTGAATCGGCGTTCCGCTGGAAGTACTTGTGAATATCTGGAAGGTACTTTTTTAGTAAGTTGAATAATCGAATGGATAATTGAAATGAGCGATGTTTTGAACAGTATCTCGGCACTGCCCAACCAAGGCAGTGCGACAGTGATGGGGAATAATCTGTTGTCCTTCTTTTCCGGGTTGACGCCGGAAGACAAACGATTCGTCAAAGACAGTATGCGCTGGGCAGAATACAGAGCCGATTTGCGTCATAACAGAAACAGTGAACCAGCTGCTTGGTTCGAATATTATTCTGGGGTGCTTTGGTCTGTCGGCTGGAGCCTGGAGCAGGCTCCGGTAATCCATGTTGACAAGAACTTTACCGGCAATGCGCTGGACGTCTGGGCGCGATCCTTGTCGCAACAACTAAGTCGGGAGAAAGTCGGGCTAATGAAGGAAGCGTTCCATATGCTTGAGACACATTCAGATGCAATAGATGTATTTAGAGGTGGCGCTCGGGAATGGAGCGATTTTCGTTTTTCCCCTGCTCAGTACAATTTCAATAGGGAATTGGAAATTGTCATCAGTAATGTTCGCTTGCTTGACGCGAAGTGGCCCTCTACCTATTTGTTCTGGACTATTCAGCATACGGGTTCGGAGCTTGATATCCGCTCCAGGCGCTTCTTGATCAGGTCTGCCGCGATAAATGAAAATCGGCTTCAGTTGGCTGCAGCAGTACTTGATATGCGCACGCGTGAAATTGAGTTGGCTCGGGGCGCTTGATGTTAGTTGGAGAGCTTTGTTTGCTGGTTTGTATGATGGTCTGAAATTAAATGCATGGATTTTCGATTTGATTAACTCCGGCGCTGTGATTAATTTGTTTTCCACACCAAGTCGGTGTTTTAACCAAGAAAGGAATCCATTTATGACTGAGCTGAATAAAGATGTAATCTCCGCTGTTGAGCGGTTTAGTTTGATTGCGCAAACCAATGACTTTATCGCTTCGCAGCCAGTGCTGCGCTCGCGTTCGGCAAGTGTTGGCAGTAGCTTGCCGATTGATAAAGATGAACTGAATGCTGCAATCATGGGCTCGGGTATTGCAGGTTTTGATGCAAGCATGTCCAAGCGCAGCAAGCGAATCGTTAAAAACACCTACATGTATGCCGATCTGGTTGCCTTGCTCAAGTATCCGGCCTCCAGCCAAAAGGAACAGCGCTATAACGAGTTTATGCGATTGATGAAACTGGCTGGCTGGTTTGCTTTCAGCCAGCCTTATAATCGATATACCGCTACTTCGCAAAAACTGACCATGGATAATGTTGTCCTGTCTGTTCTGCATACCGCTGTTAGTGCAGCAGTAGGACAGGGCCAGGCAGCCCTTAAATTATTGTCCACTGTGGCAGATGCGACCATGGATGCGCTGAAAAATGAACCACAGGCCCTGACGCTGTTCGAGAACAACTCGAAGAAAGCCGAAGGTGGCAATTTTTGCATGAGTGCGGCTTCGCAGGATGATGAAGGTGGTATCACCCTGGCAATCGCTGCTGTGCAATATCTGGCTTCGGCTCAACCTACCAAAGTACTGTTTGTAGAGTGGGCTACATCTGCTGTGGAGATTTATAACGCCGGCGCCACGATGTATATGGATGAGGAAGACTATGCAATGGTAGAACCGTTGATTGTCAAGGCTCTGACTGAGCAGCGTGAGAAAGCGCTCAGCTACGAATTTGGCCAATCGGTCTGAAAGTGATTAATGCCAGAGGCGCAAGCCTCTGGTTTTTTTTGTGGGAGATGCAAATGTTCGCGATTTCGAAGGTTTTCGTATGTGCAGGGGCATTAGTGCTGGTGAGTAAAGAGCTGTCGGCATCTGACATTGACGACAGTCTCGATGCGCTGCTTTACTCACAAACGGTCGCCTCGCATAAAGTTCCCGATGCTGTTGAATGCGATGCATGGAATGACGCCAATAAAACGGCTTTGAAAGTCACCGGTGCTTTGTTTTTCGACGATCCGGTTATCAGCGCGCCGGTCACTACGCCCGATACTTTTACTCTGCTGGAGTTGACTCAAGAACTCTTGCAAGGATGGGCGCCGGCAGTTTTGAACCAACAGGTAATTGCCAATCTGACCTCGCAACTGGAGAGCAACGGTGCGGCCCTTGAGTTGCTTCAGCGAAATATTCTGCAAGAGGGCAAGTCGATTCGCTTCACGCTTGGCAGCGTATCTGCGGAATCGACGCTTACGATGGTCGTCATTTCGTTTGCCGTCAAAGAGCCTGTTCCGGGCAATGTGCTTGAGCGACGCTTCAATGCTGAGCAGATAGTGGGCAACCTTGCTGTTGATTGCTACAAGGCTCTTATAGATGCCGATGATTACTGTTTCTCGAGAGCCAGGATTATCGCGTTATTGGGTGAGCGGCGCGAAAAGCAGATTATCGCCCTGACCTGAGAGCGCGGCAGAGGCAACAACTGAAGCCTGCCTGCCCCACCGGTCGAGACAGAGGGCAGACTTTTCATACCGGTGGGCAAAGCAGGCATAATACCGCGCCTTCGCCCGCGAAGCGCTTCTGCCACACAACTGGTCAGCCCCTTGAACGAACGCCCGATGTCCACTGCCTTACGCCCCTCGGCCTGCCCGGGGTTGCTGCGTATCGTCCAGGCACTGGACGGCGGTATCTGCCGGATCAAGCTTGATGGCGGTTCGATCAGCGCGGATCAGGCCGATGCGGTGGCCGCTGCCGCCGAAGCGTTTTCGAGCGGTGCGATCGAAGCGACCAATCGCGGCAATCTGCAGATTCGCGGCATCGGTGCGCAATCGGCAGCGCTGATCGAGCGCTTGCTGGCCGCTGGCCTCGGGCCAAAGAACGCTGCCGGCGACGATGTGCGCAATCTGATGCTCAGCCCGGCCGCCGGCATCGATCGGCAGATGCTGATCGACACGCGCTCGCTCGCAGGGCAAATCCTCGACACCTTGCAAAGCCATCCGCGCTTCCATGAGTTGAGCGCCAAGTTCGCCGTGCAGCTCGATGGCGGCGAAGCGCTGGCGATGCTCGAACATCCGCACGATCTGTGGCTGTCGGCATTCGAGCGTGACGGCGAAGTCCTCTGGGCATTCGGTCTGGCCGGTTGCCCAATCGATCGGCCTCTCGGCGCTGTGACTCAGGACAACGCTCATGCGCTGGTGGTCGCCGCGCTGGAACTGTTCCTCGACCTGGCCCGGCCAGAGCAAACACGGATGCGCCATCTGCTCGATGAGTTGCCCAGGCTCGCGTTTCTGGAATCGTTGCGCGAGCGCGTATCGCTCAAGGCAATCAGCAATTGGCAGCGCCCGGCGTCGGCAGACGCGCTGCACATCGGCGCTCATCAGCAGAACACGCAAGGCCGCTGCTACGTCGTCGCGGTGCCGCCACTGGGCCGTCTCGATCCGGCGATGCTGCGTGGCGCGGCGCAACTGGCCCGACAGTCTGGCGATGGCAGTCTGCGCTTCACGCCGTGGCAGAGCCTGCTGCTGCCGAACGTGAAAGCCACGGATACCGACAACGTGCTTGAGCAGTTGCGGGCGTTGGGCCTGCTGACGACCGACGCCGAACCGCTGACAAGGCTGATCGCCTGCACCGGCGCCGATGGCTGCGGCAAAGGCCTTGCCGACACCAAGCAGGATGCCCGGCAACTGGCACCTTTGCTGCCCGCAGGGCTCAGCGTGCACCTGTCGGGCTGCTCGCGCTCCTGCGCCGCCGCCCATTGCGCGCCAGCCACGCTGCTGGCCGTCGCCCCCGGTCATTACGACCTCTATTTTCGCGATGCAGCACAGCCCGGATTCGGCACGCTGCACGCCTGCAACCTTACTATTGAAGCGGTCGCGACCCTGCTCGACGCCCGCTCCCGGAGCCCCCTTGATGCTTGATTACATCCGCGACGGTCAGGAGATCTATCGCAACTCCTTCGCGATCATTCGCCGCGAGGCCAATCTGGCGCGCATTCCCGCCGATCTGGAGAAACTGGCGGTGCGGGTGATCCACGCCTGCGGCATGGTCGAGGCCGTCGACGGTCTGCAATTCTCCGAGGGCGCGGGCAAGGCCGGGCGCGATGCTCTGGCGGCCGGTGCGCCGATTCTCTGCGACGCGCGGATGGTCTCCGAAGGCGTGACCCGCGCGCGCCTGCCGGCCAATAACCAAGTGATCTGCACTTTGCGCGACGACAGCGTGCCGGAGCTTGCCCGTGAGCTGGGCAACACCCGCTCGGCCGCCGCGCTGGAGCTGTGGCGCCCGCACCTCGAGGGCAGTGTGGTGGTGATCGGCAACGCACCGACCGCGCTGTTCTACTTGTTGGAAATGCTCGACGCCGGCGCGCCAAAACCGGCACTGATCCTTGGCTTCCCGGTCGGCTTCGTCGGTGCTGCCGAGTCGAAAGCGGCACTGGCCGCCGACAGTCGCGGCGTGCCGTTCGTGATCATGCAGGGTCGCCTGGGCGGCAGTGCCATGGCCGCCGCCGCCGTCAATGCCCTCGCCACGGAGATCGAATGATGGAGGCCAAAGGACGTCTGATCGGCCTCGGTGTCGGCCCCGGTGATCCGGAACTGATCACCGTCAAAGCCTTGCGCCTGCTGCGCGAATCGCCAGTGGTCGCGTATTTCGTGGCCAAGGGCAAGAAGGGCAATGCGTTCGGCATCATCGAGGCGCATCTGGTCGAGGCGCAGAATCTGCTGCCGCTGGTCTATCCGGTGACCACCGAGGCGTTGCCGGCGCCGCTGTCCTATGAACAGGTCATCAGCGATTTCTACGACGAAGCCGCTGTGGCGGTCGCCGAACATCTGGATGCCGGCCGCGATGTGGCCGTGATCTGCGAAGGCGACCCGTTCTTCTACGGCTCCTACATGTACCTGCATGACCGCCTCGCCAGCCGTTATGAGGCCGAAGTCGTGCCCGGCGTGTGCTCGATGCTCGGCGGCGCTTCGGTGCTCGGCGCGCCGCTGGTGTATCGCAATCAGAGCCTGTCGGTGCTTTCCGGCGTGCTGCCCCAGGAAGAATTGAAGCGGCGTCTGGCCGATGCCGATGCGGCGGTGATCATGAAACTGGGACGCAACTTTCCCAAGGTGCGTCAGGTGCTGGAAGAACTCGGTCTCGCCGAGCGCGCGCTGTATGTCGAGCGCGCGACCATGGCCAACCAGAAGATCGTGCCGATGGATCAGGTCGAGCCGATGTCCTCGCCGTACTTCTCGCTGATCATCGTCCCGGGCGAACGGTGGCAAGGTTGATGAGCCAAGCGACTCCCGCCATCGTCATTCTCGGCCAGGGCAGCCTCGCTACGGCGCGGCGCATTCAGCAGGTCTATCCGGCGGCGCAGGTCCATGGCCTTGCCGGACGGGTCGAAGGCGCCGACAGCCGCTATGAGCAATTCGGCGCGACCCTGCGCGCGTTGTATCAGCAGGACACGCCGATCATTGCCTTGTGCGCAGCCGGCATTGTCATTCGCACGCTGGCGCCGCTGTTGCTGGAGAAAGGCGCCGAACCCGCTGTGCTGGCGGTGGCCGAAGACGGCAGCGCGGTGGTGCCGTTGCTCGGTGGCCTCGGTGGGGTCAATGTCATGGCCCGGGAGATCGCGGCGGCGTTGCAAGTGGCGCCGGCGATCACCACCAGCGGCGAATTGCGCTTTGGCACCTGCCTGCTCAATCCGCCGAGCGGCTATGCACTGGCGGATCTGGAGTCGGGCAAACGCTTCGTTTCCGACCTGCTCGCCGGGCACAGCGTGCGCATCGAAGGCGCGGCGCCATGGCTGGATCAGGCGCAGTTGCCGCAGGATCCGCAGGCGCAGCGGTCGATTCATGTGAGCAGTGCGCAGCGGGTGGCCAGTGCCGATGAATTGCTGATCTACCCGCGCAGTGTGGCGGTGGCGGTGAGTGCTGAGGTGGCGGATCTGCCGAACGCCATTCGCACTGCGTTGCAACAGGCCAGCGTCGCCGTGCCGGCACTGGCGTGTCTGGTGGCAGCAGACGCTGAAATGGCCGCATCGAATTTGCGCGAAGCTGCGCTCGAGTTGGGCGTGCCGCTGCGCTTCGTCGCGGCGCAAAACGATCTTCAGACGTTGGCCCGGGTTGCAGTGCCTGCGGCGAAGGTGATCAGCGCAGAACATCTGGCGATCGCGATTGCCGAGCAACCGCTGGACGTCGCGCAGATCGGCCGCCCGCGTGGTCGCCTCGCGGTCATTGGCCTTGGCCCCGGCGCCGCCGAACTGATGGTGCCAGCGGTGAAAGCCGAACTGGCCCGCGCCACCGATGTGCTTGGCTACGAAACCTACGTGCGCATGGCCGGCCCGTTCCGCGACGATCAGGTGCAGCACTGCACCGACAATCGCGAAGAAATGCAGCGTGCCCGCCATGCCTTCAGGCTCGCCGCCGCAGGCCGCTCGGTGATCGTGGTTTCCTCGGGCGACCCGGGGGTATTCGCCATGGCCGCTGCGGTGCTCGAAGCCCTGCACGAATCGGACGATCCGGCGTGGCACAGCGTTGATCTGGAAATCCTCCCCGGCGTTTCCGCCTCGCTGGCCACTGCGGCTCAGGCCGGTGCGCCGCTGGGCCACGACTTCTGCGTGATGTCGCTGTCGGACAACCTCAAGCCGTGGGCGATCATCGAGAAACGTCTGGATCTGGCCGCCGAAGCGGATCTGGCCCTGGCGTTCTACAACCCGATTTCCCGGGCGCGCCCGTGGCAGTTGGGCCGGGCGCTGGAGATCGTTGCGCAGCACCGCTTGCCTGAAACACCGGTGGTCCTTGGTCGGGACATCGGCCGGCCGGGGCAGACACTGCGCACCACGACCCTGGGCGCATTGACACCGGAACAGGTGGACATGCGCACCATGGTGCTGATCGGTTCTTCGACCACCTGCACCTTCGCCCGTGCCGGGGGCGGTGAATGGGTGTACACGCCGCGTTGGTATGGTGAAAAACCGCTTTCCTGAAAAATCCTCCGCTCATGCAATTCTCAGCGACGGGAAAGTTTGAGCGGTTGTAAGTCCGATTGAAGTTTCAATTGTTTTCCACCAGCAATAAACAATGGTCATGTCCCACAGGGCAGGGCCATTTTTTATGCCCGACGGTCGCGCCGGTCCGCTAATTATTTCGCTGCCGTTACAGCGTACTGCTCCGGTGTTATCAGATATTGCCGGGGACAAGCTTTGTATTCCTTGTTGTTTGTGTGGCGCGTATTCGCCCACTAGGGTGCTGTGTTCACAGCACTTGTCGAGTGTCGTTCAAATCAATCTACCGCTCTGCAGCGGCGCGAAAGTGTGCGCGGTCAATGAGCCATTTAATAAACAAGGAGTGTGTAATGGCTTTGAAAAACGATTATTCGTTCGGGCGAGCGTTCATATCTGCGCAAGAGTATTCGGTGATCTCCAAGGCGTTACGGGAGTTCTCTGCCTCGGCGCAGTACCAAGCGCTGAACGATTGTTACCAGCAAGCCAGTCAAACGACCGATCCGGTGTCGTTGTTGACCCTGGCGAGCCTGTTTCAAGAGCAACTTGCAGCGCTGCTCAAACGCAAGAAAACCCCTGTCCCGGTGGCTGTCGATGACATTGCGCGCGGGCTGCAACGTTATCTGTCACGGCTTTCGACGACCGTGGAAATGTTGTCGGGGCTGATCCGGCCGGTTCCGAAGGTTATCCATTTCGTTTGGGTTGGCGGCAGCGAAGTCGGTGTCAATCAGCGCGATTACATGAATATCTGGCGCCAGGTAATGGCGGCGGAGGGTTACCGCTTCAACCTTTGGTACGACAGCGATGCGTTGCTGGCTTTCGAGATGAACCGGGTCATTCTCGACAGTGCCAGGGCTGATGCGATGGCGTCCGGTGGCGCTGCACTCAAGCATGCCGGGCAACTGGCGACGATGATTGAAGACCGCGCACGGGTGTTGAAACAGCAGATGTTCGACTACCTCAGCCAGCCGAAGTGGAAGGGGCGAGCCGATCAAGCGCGCATCGATCTGATGGTGCGTGCTTATGGCAAGGACCGCGCGACGCTGCAGGCTTTTCGTCAGCGCTGCCTGGACAGCCATCTGGCGATGGTTGGCGCGGATCTGCAATTACGCGATGTATCTCACGCCTTTGCCGATGACTTGCTGGCGGACGTCTACCGTCGCGAAGTGTCGATGCGTGGCAATTTCGCTGCGGCGAGCGATGTAGTGCGCTTGCAGGCGGAACTTCGTGAAGGCGGGCGTTATACCGACATGGATTATCTGCCGCCACTGCTCGACAAGTTGGGCGGTGTCGATATCAGCGATTACAGCCAGACGCAGAAAATCGGTGTTCTGCAACTTCTATTGAACAATGACCCGCAGTTGATGCCTGGACGCGATCCACAGCATTACCCCGACAGAACCGACAGTCTTCCACAACAACATAAACAACTTCTCGAGGATTTTGCTCGCAGCAAACCCGACGTGCTTGAACTGTTCGTGCCGCCACAAACCGTGGAGGCCGGCGAGAACGGCTTTCGCATGGGGCTGCAAATCGGCGAAGAAATGAATGCACATTTCATCGCCCAGCCGGGCAGCGGCATGACGATGTCGATCATGCAAGTGATTCGGCTTAATTACGACGTGCTTACTGAAGTTGAAAGACGCATGGCCAACTCGGGATCCGGGTGGGCCGACAGTGAAACCCTGACCACGGTCGCTGCGGCAGTCATCGAAGAGATGTTGGTCAGGTCGAACTTCACCAACTGGAATGAAGCTTATGCCTACCAATTGCTCAAAGCGGTTGTCACCTATTACCAGGACGGCATTCGTAATGACGCGGGGGGAACGGTAACGCTCACCGGCCCCGGCGCGGCCCTCGCCGGATTGCATGAATACATTGAAGCCAATTGCGATCCGTTTTTCACTCGTCAGGTGCTGGCGCAACAGCGTTTGCGCGAGGGCTACAACGTCAATACCGAAGAGGAAACCATTTCCGGCTGGATCGTCAGGGGCACGGAAAAAGACTGGCTGGAGATGGAACACGCCCGTTGGGCCGAGGGCAAGCTCAAATCCCGTTATGCCGGACGCTTGTCCGACCTGCTCAGTGATCGAAGCCTGACCTTCGAACGCGGCTGGCCCGTTGTCGAAGGCAAACCGGTGCTGTTGACCGCGGTGCTGCAGCGCTTGATGGATGATCTGGGCGAGCCGTTCATCCGAGCGATGCGAGACAAGCTGAGCGGGGAGGTTACCTTCGATCAAGCCGTGGTCATCGACTTCGACACCCGCCAACAGGTGCTCGCGCAAGGACCTGTCGTGGCGCCGAGCTCCCGTGGCGCGGATTCCGTCAGCCATCTCAACGAACTGTTCAGCCGCATCGCCCACGGCACGCTGCCGCTGGAGCAACTGAGCCCCGCGATGCGGGTCGTGCTCGGGGGGATTTTCGGCGCGACGAGCGTGGACGAGGGCGGCTTCGCCGATACCTGGCAACAGGTGCGCGACCTGGCCATCGCAACTGACCGCGACGGCACTTTCGCGCGCTACGATGCGATTGAAAAAGCCGTGCGCCAGCGCCGCTCGGCGGCGTTCGAGAACGGGCTGGGACGCGACCTGCCGACGGCCACATCGACGACTCGCGAGCTCAAGGTGCAAGCCATGTCCGAGCCGCTGACGCTGCGCCAGTGGGGCGAGCGTATCGGCCAGATCAAGCGCAGCGCCCGGCAGGAGTTTCGCACGCAGATCTTGCAGCGCAGCGGCCAGGTGCGTGACGTCTTTTTCAAGGCCGGCGCGGTGTCGGTCAAGCAGTTGCCGCAGGATCTGTTGCAGCACAACGCAGGCGACCCGGGGCGCCGCTGTTATCCGCTGGTGCTGCTGATGGGCGCCGCCGTTGCAGCTGGCGAGCCGGCGGAGCGGGCGTTGGTCGGGCATGTCGCCAGCGCCAGCGCGAGTCCCGACGAACTTGGCTCGCGGGCGTTGCGCAGTGCGCTGGACGAACTGCGCGCCTTGCCCACCGGCGAGGTCGGCAGCGCTCGCGGCGTGCAACGCCTGGACGGCATCATGGCTGCGCTTGACGCCAGTGCGGCACCTGCGGTGTTGCTGCTCGACACCGGCGACCACGCCCTGCTGCTGGCCAAAGTGCGAACCGGTGAGCACGCGGCCTATCGCTTCTACGACCCCAACTTTGCTATCTATGGGTTTGCCGATGGTGCGCAGTTGCAGCGTGGCGTAGAGCATTATCTGAGCGCAGACGATAACGCGCTGGCGAAGCTTTATGGTCTGGGCGATGCGGCCAACGCGCCATTCAACGTGATCGAACTGGACACCTCGGCGATCGCCGAACGCAGGCTATCATCGGATCTGCGCGTGGACAGTTTTCTGCACAACGTTGCACTGGCCGATCCGCAGGGAGCGTCGATCTGGCACAAACAAGCGTTGGCCCGCACCCGATCTCTGGGCGAAAACGCTCGACTGGGCGCCAGTCTCGCGCAACTGGATGCACGCTACTGGGCCAGCGAGTTCGAGCAGGCGACCGAGCGCTTGCGCCTTGAGCACAAGGTGGCGGGTGATTACGTGCCGTTGCTCGATACCCTCGGCAACAAAGCCGACGGCGGCCACAGCATTACCCTGATCGATCCGCGCAATGCGCAAAACACCCTGACGGTGATCACCCGCGATTCGCGCTTTCAGAAAATCAGGCAATACGTCGAACGACTCGTGCAGGGCGGTGCGGCCCGGCCCGTGCAGACGGCTGACCACGACGGTGGCAGCCGGCTGAGTTTCGCCTTTGCGATCCAGACGCTGATCAGTGAAATGCGCCAGCGCGATTACCGCGCTGGCGATACCGTGCCGGCGTTGACCGTTGCTCTGCAGATCCAGGTGTACGTCAGTTATGCACAGCTGGGCTTTGGTGTCGCCAGCGATGCTGTGCAGATCGTCCAGCTGGTGCGTCAGGCAGCAGCGGCCGAGCGGGCGTTGCAGCAGGGCTCATTCGCCGCACTCCTGGCAGGACAGGCCGCCACGGGCGTTGGTGTGGCATTTTCCGTGGCCAATATCGGCTTCGACATCTACAACCTGACGCAGGCAGAGAATCATGAGCAGCGAGCGCGGTTCTCCACGTCCCTGGCGTTCAACACGGCGGCGCTGGGTCTGGATCTTGTCGCTCTGGCAGCGGGCGGAACGGTGGGCGCGTTCGCCGCAGCGCTGGCCGTGCCGCTACTGGGCGTGGGTATCGGGGTGACCGCCGTTGCCAGCAATCTCGGGCAGATCATGGACAAGGCTGCGGCCATTGGCGAGCACCTCTCGCAGATTCACGACGCTTATCAGCAATCTTACGAACGCGCTGGTGCGGTCTTGCAGTTCCCGTCATTGGCAGTGATTACCGAGGTGGATCTGCACAGCAGAAGGGTGGCGTTCGAGGGGCAAAAGTTTTACCCATGGAAAGGCAGTGCGCTGGAGCTGCCGCAGTACGACGATGATCCAGCCAGGCGACATGCCGCGATCAACATCCCCAGAGCCTTTCAACGGCCTGCTGTCGGCAGCGTCTGGGGGACCTTGCCCGAGGCGCTGGTGCTGCCCTGTTCACCCGTCTGTTACTTCGGCTACGAATATCAGCTCGGCAGCGCCGGGGCCGTGCCTTTTTCCACGACCCGCTATCCGCGGTTGCATGACCGTCTGGCACATCAGCTGGAATATGACGCGCTCGGTAACCGGGTGTTCTACCTGTTCAGTACGCCGTTTGCGCCGCACATACTCTACAAGCTGCATCCGGTCTTCATGGTCACGACGATCAAGGTGCAGTTGAGCGCTGAGGTCAGCCAACTGGTGGTTCCGGACCTGCCACCAGAGTGGCGCGAGAAGATTGCCTACCGGATCACCGCGCCGCAGGGGCAGTACCAGATTCGGTTGGTGCCAGGCCTGCTGGCGGTGAATTTCGAACAAGCGCAGGGCTGGGAACGGGTGACGTGGACGGTGCAAGCGTCCTGGGCCCGGGTCGAGCAGGTCAGTTTTCGGGAAAAGCCACGGGACAGCATCGACAGCGCACCTGACATGCTGGTCGATGGTCTGGTGTTGAATCGTTTCGATGGTGTCATCGAGCTCGCCGAGGGACTGTTCCGGATCGACTGGACAGGCCTCAGCCTGCATCTGATCGGCGTTGTCCTCGACTACGAAAACAAAGCTGCGGATCAGCTGCGCAGCGCCGACATGACAGCCAGCGGCATCCCGGCGCCGGTTCTACGCTATCTGCGCGCTCAGGTCACCAGCGGGCAATTGACCGCAGCGTATTTGCCGTTACGTAACTTCAGAGTGCCGTTCAATTCGCCGGGCCAGCCAGTGGTGACCACCGGCTATTACGACACCGCGCGGGATCGGGTGCTGTTCGCACGTAACCTGCCGCAGGAGGTCAACGAGGGCGTGGTTCTGGCAGGCGTCAGCGCGGGCCATGCGTGGTTTTATCATCCCGATCATCCATCGCTGTGGCGGGTCGATGTGCTGACCGGCACCGTCCAGCATCGCTACCGTCTGAAAAATCCGCGTATGGGATCGACGATCATTGGCTGCCAACAACAAGCCGATGGTGCGCTGCGGATTGTGCAGAAGCTGACGGCAGAAGCGTTGCATGGCACCACCACCATCGAGTATCGGATCACCGGTCGGGATGTGGAGCTGACGGCTTGCAAGATCACTTTCGCGGCAGAGGATTATCGGTTCGAACCGCGCGAAGCGCTTCGACAAATCGATGCCCCGTTCAGGCGCGAATCGCCAGACACGGCCGCCAGCAGCAGCGGCTGGTCTTATGCTCCGTTCATTGTCGTGGAAGGCTATGCCGGGTTGCGTCGGCGCGACCGGGCGTGGCTGAACAAGGCGACGGGCAAGTGCATTCAGGCCGGGCAGGACCGGTCCTGGCCCGAGGACTTGTTGATGCTGGTGCCGTCCAGCTCGGAAAACAACGCGGTGCTGTTCTATAGCCCGCAGGAGCGGACGATCAGCCGCGGCATCGAACCCCGTGCCGGTCATTGGCAGAATGTGGTGATCGAGCGCGATGTGGTGGAGGTCACTCAGACCAATCAGCGTTTCATCGCCACCAAGGACGACGGCCGACTGTTCGAAATCGATATCGTCGACGTGCCGGCAGCGGCAGCGATCGACGACGCGATTGTGTTTCAGTACGGGGTACCTTCCCTTGCCCACAGAAGCGATGAGGCGTGGCTCGATCAGGCCGATAAGCCGTCGATTCTGCGGTTCGCCGGTGTCGGGCAGCGTTGGTTGCAGCGACATTCCGATTGGTTGAGCGCATTGCCCGCGCTGGCCACGAAAGCGCCGTTGCTGCCGTTGCCGATCTTCGGTTTACGTGATGTGGCAGGTCAGGCGTTCCTGGCGGCATGGTTTGTCGATGGCAGAATCGCTGTGGCCGATATCGGTCAGGGCAAGGAGCTGGCGCTGCTCGGTCTGACCCCGGATAACAGCGCGGTCTGGTTGCTTGAAATCAGCACCGGACAACTTTATCGCCAGCCGCTGATGGCGATCGAAGCACTGCGGGGAGTGTTTGCCGAGGACCATCGCTTGCTGAAATCGGAGGCGCTCGGCAGGCCTGAAAAGGTCTGGACGTCATGGACTTTTGCTGAGGTGCGACGCCAGGGTGAAGGGCTGGTCGCGCAGACCCTCGACGGGGTGCATCTGCAATTGCTGGATAGCCAGCCGGCAATGATCGTTGGCGTGGAAAATCGCTGGTCTCATGTGCCGGGTCAGAGTGATGAACAGTTACGTGCGCGCCTGCGAGCGTTGTTGCACGGACATGCCCACGCGTCTGTCATACAAGTGGCAAGTGCAACCGGACGCTACCTGTATTACCTGCCGCAACTTGACCGGCTGTTCGATCTGGCCGGGCGCAGCGACGGGCAGTGGTCGGCATTTCTCGGTACGCGCGGGTCGAAGCAGCCGATGCTGTTCGACCCGGTCGACCGGTTGATTTTCAGCGCCGGCCCGAACGACGGCGTCTGGCTGCCCGGCAGTTATGCCCAGCGCGACGCCGAAGTCCTGGCGCTCGAGGTGGGTGATGACATGACAGAGATCGAGCCATTGCTGCCCGAAGGCGTCGCCAGGCTGCTGCTGGCTTACGGTTCGCAGACCTCGGGTTATCGGCTGTCGCAAGCGTCCTTCCAGCGCCTGGACTGCATCGTGGTCGATGGACGACAGGCTACAGATGCTGAAACGGCAGAACCTTGCCTGCTGGATCTGGATCTGGACGAGTGCGGGCATTGGTGGATGTCACGGGTCGATGACGATGTGGTGCTGACCGATCCGGACTCCGGACACAGTCTGATCGTGCGTAATTTCGACGGACAACGCCCACTGCTACTGATGCTGCCCATCGCCGGGCGGCCACATACCTTGACGCTGGCTCAAGGGCTGCAAGCCTTCGCCACTGCGCGCGGTGTCGAGGCAACGGTCAGCCTGACAGCGGTGATCGCAGCGCTGCGCTGAGGTCGCCATGCACAACAAAACGCCGCGAACGGTGACCGTACGCGGCGTTTGTTGTCGCGGTTGCACTGCGACAATGCTCAAGGCACCAGATAACCCTTCACACCGGTAAAGATGATTTGCGCTGCCAGCGCGCAAACGAACAATCCCATCAAGCGGCTGACAATCTGCAAGCCCTGATCGCCGAGAATCCGCTCGATGCGATTGGACAGGTACAGCACCACACCGACAGTGAAACTGGCGAGCGCAATACTCATGATTGCGGTGAGCTTGTCGTCCCAGTGCGGCTGGCTGACGCCCATTACCAGCAAGGCGCCGATGGTGCCGGGGCCGACCGTCAGTGGAATGGTCAGCGGCACGATGGTCACGTCCTGCTGCACATTGTCGGCCTGCACCGCCGGTTTGCCCTGAGCCATGCCGAGCGCGGAAATGAACAACACGCTGCCGGCACCGATGCGGAAGGCGTCCACGGTGATGCCGAAGACATCGAAAATCACCCGCCCGAACAAATACAGCAGAACACTGGAAATCAGTGTGGCGAGGGCGACCTTCCACGCCAGACGCCGCTGTTCCTTGCGCGAATAGCCACGGGTCAGGCTGATAAAGCAGGACAACACGAAGAACGGGCTGTAGAGCACCAGCATCTTCAGATAAACGCTGAACAACACATGGAGCATGATGCAAGCTCACTGGCGATGGAGTCGGGGGGAGTCTATCAGGCACCGGACAATCTGTCGGTTTACGACGGCTGGGTCGTGGCCCGGTTCTGCTGATCGCGTTCGGCGACCCAATGCTCGATCAGTTCACGCAGTTGCGACAGCTCGACCGGTTTGGACATGTGTCCGTCCATGCCGGCCTGGCGTGCGCGCTCTTTATGTTCGGCGAGAATGTGCGCGGTGAGGGCGACGATCGGTGTGCGGATGCGCTGATTGCTGACTTCCCAGGCGCGCAGTTGCTGCGTCGCGGAGAAGCCATCGAGGATCGGCATTTCGCAGTCCATCAGCACCAGGTCGTAACGCTGGGCCTTCATCGCTTGCAGCGCTTCTTCGCCATTGCTCGCGGTGTCCGGTTGCAGATTGAGCTTGCCGAGCATGCCGCGAATCACTTTGGTCGAAATGGTGTTGTCTTCGGCGACGAGGATGCGGAAGTCGCTCGGCACCTTGGCCGCTGTGGCCGCCGTAACGACTTGCGGCTGGAACACCACCTGGCCCTTGTTGCGCTGATTGAGTTCGTCCGCCAGCGTGGTCTTGAGCGTATAACCGGCCACCGGTTTGGCCAGAATCCGTTTGATCCCGGAATTGCGCGCAATGATCTTGCTCGGCGCGTTGCTGATGCCGGTGAGCATGATCAGCAGAATGTCGTGGTTCAGGCTCGGGTCTTCCTTGATCTTCGCTGCCAGTTGCATGCCGGTCATGCCGGGCATGTTCTGGTCGAGCAGGACCACGTCGAAGTAATCGCGCAGGTGCGCCTTGGTGCGCAGCAGCGCCAGCGCTTCCTTGCCCGACGGCACGGCGCTTACATTCAGGCCCCAGGCGCTGCATTGCTGTACCAGCACTTTGCGGCAGGTGTCGTTATCGTCGACCACCAGCACCCGCGCGCCCTGCAGCGGGCTGTCCAGATCGGAGGTCGGATGTTCGAGGCGATCCGGGTCCAGTGGCAAGGTCAGCCACAAAGTGCTGCCCTGGGTGGCGCCGCTCTTGATGCCGAACTCGCCTTGCATCAGACGAATCAGTTGGCGCGCAATCACCAGGCCGAGATTGCCGCCCAGGCGATTGGCCGAGAGGAAGTGCTTGCTGTGCAATTCGGCGTGCAGCAGCGCCTCGCGCTCTTCCGGCTCCATCGGCACGCCGCTGTCCTGCACGGCAATGCGCAGGCGCGGTTTGCTGCTGCGCTCGTCCAGGGCAACGACGATCAGCACTTCGCCTTCTTCGGTTTTCTTCAGGGCGTTTTCCAGCAGGCTCAGCAAGGTCTGGCGCAGGCGCGTCGGATCGCCGCTGATTACCCGTGGCACTTGCGGCTGGATGAAGCTGATCAGCTCGACGTTCTGTTGCTCGGCCTTGGCCCGGTAGATGCTCAGGCAATCATCGATCAAGGCGTTGAGGTCGAACTGCACGTCATCGAGTTCGATCTGCCCGGATTCGAGCTTGGAGATGTCGAGGATCTCGTTGATCAGCGTCAGCAGTTCGTTGCCGGCGCTGTGGATGGTCTGCACGTAATCGCGTTGCTTGACCGACAGCGGCGTGCCCAGCAGCAGCTCGGTCATGCCCAGTACACCGTTCATCGGTGTGCGGATTTCGTGGCTGATCTTGGCGAGGAATTCGGCTTTGGCGTTGATTTCGGCGTTGCTTGCCGCGAGGTCGCGGCTGATGCTGAAACGGCTTTCGGTGATGCTGCGCTGTCGCTCGCCCAAGGCAATGCTCATCAGCAGGCCGCTGATGCAGATGAACACCATCAGCGTCATGATCAGGCCTTGCGGCGTGACCAGTGTCAGCCCCAGCAGCGCCGGCAGGATAACCAGCGTGCCGATGTTGAACACGACCATGGCGGCGACGAACAGACGCGCCGGGCGATAGCCTTTTTGCCAGTGATAGAAGCCCACCAGCAACATGCTCAGGCCGGCCAGTGCGACCAGTGCGTAGGTGATGATGTTCAGCGGCAAGGTGTTGACGAACAGCAGCAACAGGCTGCACGTGACGATCAACAGAATGTCGCCCCACAGCAGTTTGTTCAGCGCGTGCTGGCCCAGTGGCGCAAAGAAGCGCAGGGCGAACATCAACCCGGCTGGAGCCGTCAGCAGCAATGCCAGATAAGCGCCCGGCGTCTGAATGGCTTGCCAGTTCGGCAGCCACGGACCGGCGAGGTTGAGCAACAGGAACAGACTCAGCCCCAGCAGGCCCTCACAGATCGCCAGCCACAGACTGCTGCGCGAGCGCGAGTAGGCGTAGCGCACCAGGTTGTGCAGCAGGAGCATGGCGAGGCAGCCGAACAGCAGGCCGAAAATCAGCGTCTGCTTCTGATCGGCGGCGCCTTCGATTGCCGCTTGCAGGGTGATGTGCGGGCGCAGCTGATGGCCGGAAACCATGCGTACGTAGACGTCCAGCGGCTTGTCAGCCTGGGGCAGCGGCAGCATGAAATCGCTGCTCGGCAACGGATGTTCGGCCTGCGGTCGTTCGTTGCCGGTATTGCGTTGCTCGATCAGCCGGTCGCCGTCGAGCACGTAGAGATTGAGTTGGGACAGGTCGGGGGCAAAGATGCGCAGCACTTGTTCGTGCTTGCCCGGCGCCAGTTTGAAGCGCAGCCACAGGGCGCCGTCGGGTTCGGCCGCGGTCAGGCGGTCAAGCTCGATGGGGCTGAATTGATTGGTGTAGCGAGCGGAGCGGATGTCGCTCAGTTGCAGGATGCCCTGATCGTCAAGCAATACCGACCAGCCACTGCCTTGCGCGGCCTGGGCCGGGAGCATGCAGAGCAAGGTCATCAGCGTGACGGTGAAGCTTATGGCAATCCTGAGCCAGCGCACGGCGAAATCCCTTCGTAGGTTGATGCCAGAATATAACGATGCGCGACGACCGAACAGCCCGGCGAGGAATGGCATCCCGCGCCGGGCCTGATGGATCGCTTACTCCTGGGTTTCGCCGCGTTCACGGGCAATGGCGCGGTAGCCGATGTCCTTGCGGTAGAAGCAGCCTTCCCAGTCGATGGCAGCGGCCAGTTTGTAGGCTTGCTGCTGAGCTTCACCGACGGTGGCGCCCATGGCAGTGGCACACAGTACACGACCACCGGCAGTAACGACCTGACCGTCTTTCAGTGCGGTGCCGGCGTGGAATACTTTGCCTTCCAGAGTTGCCGCCGCGTCCAGACCGTTGATCGCTGCGCCTTTGGCGTAGTCGCCCGGGTAGCCGCCAGCAGCCAGAACGATGCCAACGCTCGGACGCGGATCCCACTGTGCTTCGATCTTGTCCAGCGCTTGCGCCAATGCGGCTTCAACCAGCAGCACCAGGCTCGATTGCAGACGCAGCATCACCGGTTGGGTTTCCGGATCGCCGAAGCGGCAGTTGAACTCAATGACTTTCGGGTTACCGGCCTTGTCGATCATCAGACCGGCATAGAGGAAACCAGTGTAGACGTTACCTTCGTCGGCCATGCCGCGCACGGTCGGCCAGATCACCTGATCCATCACGCGCTGATGCACGTCGGCGGTGACCACCGGGGCAGGGGAGTAGGCACCCATGCCACCGGTGTTCGGGCCGCTGTCGCCGTCGCCGACGCGTTTGTGGTCCTGGCTGGTGGCCATCGGCAGCACGTTCTTGCCGTCGACCATGACGATGAACGAAGCTTCTTCGCCGTCGAGAAATTCTTCGATCACCACACGTGAACCGGCGTCGCCAAACGAGTTGCCGGCGAGCATGTCACGCACGGCGTCTTCGGCTTCGGCCAGGGTCATGGCGACGATCACGCCTTTGCCAGCAGCCAGGCCATCGGCCTTTATCACGATCGGCGCGCCTTTCTCACGCAGATAAGCCAGGGCCGGCTCGATCTCGGTGAAGTTCTGGTAATCGGCGGTCGGGATCTTGTGGCGCGCGAGGAAATCCTTGGTGAAGGCTTTCGAGCCTTCCAGTTGCGCAGCACCGGCGGTCGGACCGAAGCAGTCCAGGCCACGGGAGCGGAACAGATCGACCACGCCAGCCACCAGCGGCACTTCCGGGCCGACGATGGTCAGGGAAACGTTTTTCTCGGCGAAGTCAGCCAGTTGCTCCAGCGCCAGCACGTCGATGGCGACGTTCTCGCACTTGGCTTCAATGGCAGTGCCAGCGTTGCCCGGTGCAACGAAAACCTTCTGCACACGCGGATCCTGAGCCACTTTCCAGGCCAGAGCGTGTTCACGGCCACCGCTGCCAATGATCAAAACATTCATTTCAAAAACCTCGGATGACGCTAATTCTGTGGGGGCTGATCGTTCCCACGCTCCGCGTGGGAATGCCTCTACGGACGCTCCGCGTCCGAGGGACGCGGAGCGTCCCGGGCTGCGTGCCCACGCAGAGCGTGGGTACGATCAAGCAAAATAATCAGTGACGGAAGTGGCGCATGCCGGTGAATACCATTGCGATGCCGGCTTCATCAGCAGCAGCAATCACTTCGTTGTCACGCATCGAACCGCCCGGCTGGATCACCGCAGTGATGCCAACCTTGGCCGCGTTGTCGAGGCCGTCGCGGAACGGGAAGAATGCATCGGACGCCATGACCGAACCGGCGACCTGCAAACCGGCGTGCTCAGCCTTGATCGCGGCGATGCGGGCCGAGTTGACGCGGCTCATCTGGCCGGCGCCGACACCGATGGTCTGGCGATTCTTGGCGTAGACGATGGCGTTGGATTTGACGTACTTGGCGACTTTCCAGGCGAAGATCAGGTCGTGGATTTCCTGTTCGGTCGGCGCGCGTTTGGTCACCACTTTCAGGTCATCGGCGCTGATCATGCCGATATCGCGGCTCTGCACCAGCAGGCCACCGTTGACGCGCTTGTAATCCCAGGCAGCGGCGCGCTCAGCCGACCATTCGCCGCAGGCCAGCAGGCGTACGTTGGCTTTCGCGGCAACAATGGCACGAGCTTCTTCGCTGACCGATGGGGCAATGATCACTTCAACGAACTGGCGCTCGACGATCGCTTTGGCGGTCTCGGCATCCAGTTCACGGTTGAAGGCGATGATGCCGCCGAACGCCGACTCGGTGTCGGTGGCGTAGGCCAGTTCGTAAGCCTGACGGATGCCGCCTTCAGCGTCCGGGCTGACCGCCACGCCGCACGGGTTGGCGTGCTTGACGATCACGCAGGCTGGCTTGACGAAGCTCTTCACGCATTCCAGCGCCGCGTCGGTGTCGGCGACGTTGTTGTAGGACAGTTCTTTGCCTTGCAGCTGGGTCGCGGTGGCGATGCCGACTTCGGCCGGCCTGGCTTCCACGTAGAACGCCGCGCTCTGGTGCGGGTTCTCGCCGTAGCGCATTTCCTGAGCCTTGATGAACTGGCTGTTGAAGGTGCGCGGGAATTCGCTGCGACCTTCAGTGCTCAAGGTTTCAGCGGCCTGGTTCACGGTGCCCATGTAGTTGGCGATCATGCCGTCGTAGGCGGCGGTGTGTTCGAAGGCCTTGAGCATCAGGTCAAAACGCTGAGCGTAGGTCAGGCCGCCGGCCTTGAGGTTTTCCAGGACGTTGGCGTAATCGCTGGCATTCACCACGATGGCCACGTCTTTGTGGTTTTTCGCTGCCGAACGGACCATGGTCGGCCCGCCGATATCGATGTTCTCGATGGCGGTCGGCAGGTCGCAGCCTGGCTTGTTGATGGTTGCTTCGAACGGGTACAGGTTGACCGCCACCAGATCGATCGGCTTGATGCCGTGCTCGTTCATGATCGCGTCGTCGATACCGCGACGACCGAGGATGCCGCCGTGGATTTTCGGGTGCAGGGTTTTCACCCGACCGTCCATCATCTCGGCGAAACCGGTGTAATCCGCGACTTCCACTGCGGCAACGCCGTTGTCACGCAGCAGCTTGAACGTTCCGCCGGTGGAGAGGATCTCGACGCCCAGAGCTTCGAGCTCCTTGGCGAATTCGAGGATCCCGGTCTTGTCGGAAACGCTGATCAAGGCGCGGCGGATCGGCAGGCGGGTAGTCTGGTCGGTCATCTCAATTTCCATCAAAAGCAAAGGAAGTCAGCAAAAAAGGCGACCGTTTTTTACGCGGGCGCCTTTCTGGTTTGATTGAATGCTTACAGCAGATCGTACTGCTTGAGTTTCTTGCGCAGCGTGCCGCGGTTCAGTCCCAGCAGCTCACTGGCCTTGGTCTGGTTGCCCTTGACGTAGTTCATCACGCTTTCGAGCAGGGGCGCCTCGACTTCGGACAGCACCAGGTTGTACACATCCGTGACGGACGCGCCCTCAAGGTGGGCGAAATAATTGTGCAGCGCCTTCTCGACACTCCCGCGAAGGGTCTGGCCTTCTTCGCTCGGCGTGTTGAGGTGCTGTTTCAAATTCACGTTGTCGCTCACGGGTGTTGTTCCACTCACTAAAGTCTCGGTCATCATCGTCATGCGGCCACCCCTTCTTCGTCCCCTGTCAGGCTCTTGTAACGCTCGGCGAAGAACTCCCGAACGTCGGCGCATTGTGTTTCCGTACCATCCAAACGATTGAAACGGGCGCGAAACTCCCTGGCGCCCGGCAAGGTTGCGAGATACCAGCCCACATGCTTGCGGGCAATGCGCACGCCCATCACGTCGCCATAGAAGGCGTGAAGGGCAGCCAGATGCTCCAGCAGGATGCGTTCCACTTCGCTCAGTTCCGGCGCGGGCAATTTCTCGCCGGTGCGCAGGAAGTGATCGATCTCGCGAAAAATCCATGGCCGCCCTTGAGCGGCACGGCCTATCAGCAGGCCATCGGCACCGGTCGCATCAAGCACGTATCGGGCCTTTTCCGGCGAATCGATATCGCCATTGGCAAACACCGGGATCGACACCGCCTGCTTGATCGCGGCAATCGTGTCGTACTCGGCTTCCCCTGTGTACAGATCGGCGCGCGTACGGCCATGTACGGCCAGCGCTGTGATCCCGGCCTGTTCGGCGATCTTCGCCACGTTCAGACCGTTCTTGTTCTCGCGATCCCAGCCCGTGCGGATCTTCAGGGTGACCGGCACATCAACCGCGGCCACTACGGCCTGCAGGATCTCGGTCACCAGTGCTTCGTCTTTCAGCAACGCGGAGCCGGCGGCCTTGTTGCAGACCTTCTTGGCCGGGCAACCCATGTTGATATCGATAATCTGTGCGCCCAGCTCGACGTTGGCCCGTGCCGCGTCGGCCAGCATCTGCGCGTCGCCACCGGCAATCTGCACCGAGCGCGGCTCGGGATCGCCTTCGTGGATCATGCGCATGCGCGACTTGCGGGTATTCCACAGGCTCATGTCGCTGGTGACCATTTCCGAGACTACAAGCCCTGCGCCCAGACGCTTGCACAGCTGACGAAAGGGCTGGTCGGTGACGCCCGCCATCGGGGCGAGAATCAAACCGTTCTGCAATGTATATGGGCCGATGCGTACCGCCGACATAGGACTTCCCTGAAGTGGGGCCGGATCATGAGAGTTCGAAAAAGGGTGGGCATGATACCCGCTCTCGATGACTGGTTAAAGGCTGAATTGAACAAAATCTGAACAGTTATTCTGTTATCGCCAACGGTTTGGTGGGCTGCGATCAGTCAGAAAAATGCCGTCAATCGGGAAACGCTGAAGCGGTTCATTCCGGTGAGTGGAAGTTCAGGCTGTAATTCACCGCTTTCGGCCCCGGATCGAGAATATCCAGGGCGATGTGGATCGGCGTCTGCGGCGGCATTTCCGCCAGGCCCTCGAGATCGCCGCTCAGGTACTCGCCGGGTTTGAAGCGACGACTGGCGATCAGATGACCGTTGAGGTCGGCGAAACGCAGTTCGAGCAAGGGGAACGGCTGGGAAAACGTCGCCCGGTTGTAAATGATCGCATCGACCACCAGCGCCCCGCTGAACTCGGGATGGCTGCGCACCACCAGGTTGCTGCTCTTGATTTTGCCGATATCGACCTTGGACGGCACGGTGCAGCCGATCTGCGGGCAGATCTGCTGGAACCACGGTCGGTATTGATCCTGCCGCGCCAGTTCCTCGAAGTGATAGGCAACGTACTGAGCGGCAAGGCCGGCGGCGGCCAATACCACCAGCACCAGCCAGAGCAGGCGCCGGCCCCAGGGCGAGCGGCGTTGCTGCCAGTCCAGTTGCAGCGGGTCGTCGGTCAGATCCTGCAGGACCTCGGCGCGCACGCCGGGCTCGGCCCGTTCGCGTTTTTTGCGCGGCGAGGTGATCAATGGCAGATCGTCGTCATCGATGTCGTCGCTGGCCGAGAAGCGTTCGCGGCGGGCGGCCGGGTCAATCGGATCGTGCAGGCGCAGTTGCGGGATCGGCGGCTCGTCATCCAGATCCACCGGTTCCAGTGATAACGAGGGTTCGGTGCGCTCGGGTTCGAGGGTTTCGACGCCCTCGATATACGGTTCGACATCCGGCGCTGCGCTGCGCTCATCGGCAGGCTCGCTGAACAGGCTGTCGGGCCATGTGCCTTCGTCCGGTTCCGGGCTGTCGCGCCGGGCGCTCAAGGATTCTTCGCGGGTACGGCCGAATTCTGCGACCGGCTGGATTTCGCGCTGTTCGAGGCGGGCGAGTTCTTCGTCCAGATCGAGGCTGTCCAGATCCAGTTCCGACGCGCTCCATTGCTTCTGGCTGATGGCGCGCGGTGCGGGGATCTGTTCGACGACCGCAGAATCGCTGACAGGCGCGGGCGCTTCAGGCAGCGCTGGTGCGAGCGGCGTCACCGTGTCCTTGCCAGAATGTTGCTCGAGCAGCTGCTTGGCGGCATTGAACACTTGCAGGCAGGAGCCGCAACGAACCACACCACGCGCCACGCTCAACTGAGCATGGTTGACGCGGAAACTGGTCTGGCAATGCGGGCATTGGGTGACGAAACTGTCGGTCATGCGGCGATCCGGTTCAGGCAAGCGGTCATTTTAGCGCCGACGCCCGGTGATGCGCACCCAGCCGTCGCGATTGGCGATCGGGTCGAGCTCGAAGTCCTGCGCATAAGCTGCCGCTACTTCTTCGCCCTGCTCGGCGAGAATGCCCGACAGCGCCAGGCGCCCACCGCTCTTGACCAGGCTGGACAGCTGCGGTGCCAGCGACACCAGCGGGCCGGCGAGAATATTGGCCACCAGCACGTCGGCCGGAACCGGCGGCAGATCCTCGGGCAGGTACAGCGGGAACAGCTCATCGGCAATGTTGTTGCGCCCGGCGTTGTCGCGCGAGGCTTCCAGTGCCTGTACGTCGATGTCGGTGCCCACGGCTTCCTTGGCGCCGAGCAGCAGGGCGGCAATCGCCAGAATCCCCGAGCCACAGCCGAAATCCAGCACGTGGCAGTCTTTCAGATCCTGACCGTCGAGCCATTCCAGGCACAGTGCGGTGGTCGGGTGAGTGCCGGTGCCGAACGCCAGGCCCGGGTCCAGCAGCAGATTGACCGCGTCAGGCTCGGGTGCGGCGTGCCAGCTCGGCACGATCCACAGGCGCTGGCCGAAACGCATCGGCTCGAAACCGTCCATCCAGCTGCGTTCCCAGTCCTGATCTTCGATGACTTCGCTGTGGTGCTCGGGCAACGGGCTGCCGGTCAGCAATTCCAGATGGGCCAGCACCGGTTCCGGTTCGGTACCGCCTTCGAACAGCGCCAGCAAGTGGGTGTGCGACCACAGCGGCGTGGTGTTGAGTTCCGGTTCGAAGATCGGCTGGTCTTCGGCGTCCATGAAAGTCACCGACACGGCGCCGACTTCGAGGAATGCGTCCTCGTAGGTTTCGGCTTGTTCCGGGGTGATGGCGAGACGGACTTGCAGCCAAGGCATGGCGGGCACCTTTGAAAATCTGTGGGGCAGCCCGAAGCTGCAAAAGCGCGCAGTTTACGCCAGGTCGCCGGCAAAGTGGACACACCGCTTGGCTGTTACACATTCGCGGCCGCGATATACATATGTATGGCCTGAGCACTTTTGTCGGCAAATAGAGTGAGCGCTCATCTCTACGCAACAAAAGGCTGGACGACATGGCGGATCAACAAGGGACTGTAGAAGAAAAACCACCGATAGCCGCTGCGTCTACGGGGTCGGTGCAGGAGATCCTCCTGCGCATCACGCGCTGGCAGGTGATGATCGACAAGCGCTTGAACAGCCAGATGACGTTGCTCGAGGCGCTGGAGCATTTCGCATTGACTGAACTGCGCAGGCATTACCCGGACGGCCATTTCGCCCCGGGCTTTGTGGTTGCCCTGCTTGACGCCATTCTGCAAAAGCTTATCGACGGCCGGCCAGTCATGTTCCTGGCGCTCCAGGACGCGCCATTTCGCTGGCCTGGGGGCGCCGATCCCGGTTTGCCGTCCAGCCGTCATGAGCATGTGATCCGGACGGTGGATAGCGTTTCGTTGCACTTCCTCGACCAGTACAAGAAATACCTGCGAGAACATTGGGCGACAAAGGGGCGGGAGGCGTTGTTCGATCGCCTGATCAAACGCAAGCTGCGGCGCTATATCAAGGACATCGAGTTGCTGTTGCGCCGTGACCAACTGGCGGGCCTGACACTGGATCAATTGCGCAGCAAAATCGACCGGGTTCAGGCCCGCAGCACGCGTCGGTATCGATTGACTGTCCTGGCAACCGGTGCAGAGAAAAAGATTCTCGAGGCGCATTCCTTTGCGCAACTGCCGTCATGGATGAAGGCGCTGAAGGAGCCGGATCGCGCCTTGTTGCGTGATTATCAGGAGCAGACCTCACTGGCCCAGGCAGCACTTGATGACCTGCTGCTGGGCTACGGCTCGTTGCGCGACTTTGCCCGCCAGCAGGCCATCGAATACATTCAGCTCAAGCTCGACATGACGGTTGAACCGGACCGGATCGACGTGCGGCTCAGATGGCGCTCGGCGGTCGGTGAGCCGACCCACAATCGCAGCCTCAGTGACCTGCTGGCATGCGGGCCGATCGGACAGGACTTCGCAGCGGTACTGGAGATCAGCAGTCCTGCGCCATTGCGCAACCAGTCACTGAAGCCGACATTCATTGCCGACATGCTGGCGCAACAGGATTATCCGGCGGACTACCTGCGCGTTCTCGCCGAACAGTACGAGCGTATAGAGGTGCAAAAGGCACTTGTCGACTGGTTTGCCGCACGGCTTCGGCAGAGCGCATTCGTCGCGCGCTGCGCAGCTCATCTGTCGGACTCCGACCATGAGCGTCTGGAGCAGATGTGGTCTGGGCAAACCACAAAGAAACCGTTGCAAGTGGCCGCATTGACACTGCCCAACGGCATGCAATGCGCCGATCTTCTGGTGTTCTACCAGGCAGAGACTGAGCAAACGGTGAATAACCTGGTGCTGTACGCGCCCAACAAGCCGGACGGTCAGGAGTGGGTCCGGTTGCCTTCGATCGCGGCGTTGACCGGCGAAGTATGGAGCTGGACACAGAGCGAATCCGGTCGCGAGTATCTGTTGCAACAGCTTTCGCCGGCTGCACATCACCCTGCACGGGATTATCTGTTGGCCGCTGCGGCCAGCCCCGCTCTCTGGGGCATGCAGAGTGACCTTCGCCGAGCGCCCCTGCCGTTCACCGAATGCGTCGAAGCCGCTGCAAAAATGGGCCTGGCCAACAACCTGCAGCGGGTCGAGCAGGACAACTCGCTTCGCTGGTACACGACGCTCGGGCTCGAGGCTCGCCGGCGCATCAGCAGTCTGAATCAGGAGCTGATCGTTCATCAGCAGGTGTTCAACGAGCTGCTGGGCGGTTTCGAGGTTTTTGTCGATTTCGCCAGGCGCACGGTAGCCGCAGCGATCACGCCCTATATGCGCAGCAAGAACGTGCTGGAACCGGTCGATCCGGCCACCGTGTTGATCGATTACAACCCTGGCGTCGCCGACCGCAGGAAGCAGCAGGTAGCCACGCTGCTCGACCTGGCCATTCACGGCTACGATGACAACTCCGGCATCGAACATCCGAAAAAAGGCGTGCGATCGTCGGTTGGCCAGGATCTGAGCCAGGTGCGCAGCGCCGATCTGGCGCTGTATCTGCGCCGGGCGTGGCTGGGTGAAAAATACGCCAGCGAGATCCGTGGCAAATATCTCGACCCGCGTGATGCTGCCTATGAACCGCGTCGTTTTGCCTACCGCAACGTGCTGCTGTCAAAGATGGACCGGGATTTGCGCGTGGCCAGAAGTCAGGCGCGATTGAGCGACGCGGTGTATTCAGCGCTGGTCCGTCAGGTCTCTCTGTTGAGCCAGGTGCCAGCGCCGGATACGCATTTTCCGGGCGCGAGCATGGTTGAAAGTGACGGCGTGTTCAGGTTCACCGTGCGCCATCACGTCGTGCTCGGGGTTTATGTCCTGACCTCGTTCAACCCCGAGCCGTCCTGGTGGCTGTACACGCCTGATGCGCCCGACGGCATTGTGGTGCGTGCGTATCAGTCGCTGTTCGGCGACATCGCAGGCGCTTTGCATGACTACTTGATGGCGCGTACGCCGGTCGCCGCCCGCAGCATCGTGTCGCGCACCCTGTATGCGATTGCGGCAAAAAAACAACGCGTCGATACGCTGTACGAAGCGCAGCGCCTGATTGACGCGCGCAGCGAGTTCAACGCGTACATCGAGCGCGCGGTCACGGATGTGCAGGACATCACCACCAGCCGCGCGCAAATGATCGAACGCCAAGTGGTCAAGGGGCTGATGTTTGCAGCTGCACCGTTTTGCATGGTGTTCCCTCCGTTTGCCTTGCTGCTCGATGTCGTGTTCATCGCCGTCAGCGCCGGTCAGGCGGTCGCTGCGCATCTGGAGGGTGACGTCGATGGCGCGCTCGGCCACTGGCTGGAGGCGTCGTGGGGCGCGTTGTTCGCTATGGTCGGCGCCGGCAGTGCGATCAAGTGGCTGGGCGGTGCGGCCAGAAGTCTGAAGCACACCATGCGGCCGGCCTCGTTGTTGTCAGAGCGTCTGAACACCGTGGCTCCGCTGCGCAGGGAAGCACTGCCGGCGATCCGGGAAGTACGCTTCCATGCCAGGCAGGCCGTCAGCAAGGCGCCCGAGCGTTTGCAAAGGGTGACCGAAGAAGGCGTCTTTTTCGGCACATGGCGCAGTCCGCCCAGCGCTGCGCAGCCGCAACCGGCCTACTACATTCGCAACAAGGGCAAGTATTTCCTGGTCAGGGAAAATCCGCATTTTGGTGGGCTGAGCCTGGTCGATGCCCGTCGCCCGACCGCCATCTATCAGCAACCGATTCGGCTTGCTCCGGGGGGCAAGTGGACACACGCCAGGGTCGGACTCACGGGTGGCAACGTGCGCAACCTTGGGCGCGTGAGCGATTTGAATGATGCTTTTCCTGGAGGTGTCAAGCCCGTGCTGAACCGCGGCGCGCTGCAGGGCGAAGCGGTGGTGGCGCATTTTCGTCCCGGATCGCCAGATAACTATCTGTTTTCGTTGAATGCGCAGAGTTGCGTCATCGCCTCGCTGTATAACCCGACGACAAGGGTGGGGGCGGTCATTCATTTTGATCACAATATTCGCCCGTTGATCGAGCGAAGTGTCACGCAGGTGCTGGAGCGTCTGGGGGGCGCACCGCAGAACATTCGCGCCACGCTGGTAGGTGGCGACTGGCTGTCGGCGGGCGCTGACATCGGCGGTCCGGTCAGGCGCGTGTTGCGCGAACAGGGCCTGCAGCCGACCTGGGATTACTGGTCGTACTCGTCGTGCCTGGGCAACAGCTATGGCGTGGTGCTGAATCTGAACAATGGAGTCTCGAGAGTGTTCAAGCATTCCTCTGGTCAGATTGGCAGGCTGTACGACCCGCTTATCGCCAGATCGAGCTATGCCAAGGACGGGCTCTCGGTACGTGCCCGACACTTTACGAGGCGGTTCACCCGCAGGCCGTTACATGAAAACGCCGCAGGAGCGGTGGTCGATGATGCCGGCCTGCGGGCATCTGCCGCAATGGTCGAGCAGCAGGCGTTCTCCACGGTAATGCTCTGATGGGTTTGTTGCAGGCATAAAAAAACCCGATCCGCAGGGATCGGGTTTTTCATGCCGCTTCAGCCTTACGACTGTTTGGCCAGCTTGTGCTCGAGGTAGTGAATGTTCACACCGCCCTTGCAGAAGCCTTCGTCACGAACCAGGTCACGGTGCAGCGGGATGTTGGTCTTGATCCCGTCGACCACGATTTCGTCCAGGGCATTACGCATGCGTGCCATGGCTTCGTCGCGGGTTGCGCCGTAAGTGATCAGCTTGCCGATCAGCGAGTCGTAGTTCGGTGGCACGGCATAACCGCTGTACAGGTGCGAATCGACGCGAACGCCGTTGCCGCCTGGAGCGTGGAAATGCTTGACCGTGCCCGGGCTCGGCATGAAGGTCTTCGGATCTTCAGCGTTGATCCGGCACTCCAGCGAGTGACCGCGGATGACCACGTCATCCTGAGTGAACGACAGCTTGTTGCCAGCGGCGATGCTGAGCATCTCCTTGACGATGTCGATACCGGTGACCATCTCCGAAACCGGGTGCTCCACCTGAACACGGGTGTTCATTTCGATGAAGTAGAAACGGCCGTTCTCGTAGAGGAACTCGAAAGTACCGGCGCCACGGTAGCCGATGTCGATGCATGCCTTGACGCAGCGAGCCAATACTTCCTGGCGCGCCTTCTCGTCGATGCCCGGTGCCGGTGCTTCTTCGAGAACCTTCTGGTGACGACGCTGCAGCGAGCAGTCGCGGTCGCCCAGGTGGATGGCGTGGCCCTGGCCGTCGGACAGTACCTGCACTTCGACGTGGCGCGGGTTGGTGAGGAATTTTTCCAGATAGACCATCGGGTTGCCGAACGCCGCACCTGCTTCGGAGCGGGTCAGTTTCGCCGAGGCGATCAGGTCTTCTTCCTTGTGCACCACACGCATGCCGCGACCACCACCGCCGCCGGCGGCCTTGATGATCACCGGGTAGCCGACTTCACGACCGATGCGCAGCGCCGTTTCTTCGTCTTCCGGCAGCGGGCCGTCAGAACCCGGAACGGTCGGTACGCCTGCTTCGATCATCGCGTGCTTGGCCGATACCTTGTCGCCCATCAGGCGAATGGTGTCGGCTTTCGGGCCGATGAAGGCGAAGCCGGAGTTCTCGACCTGCTCGGCAAAATCGGCGTTTTCCGCGAGGAAACCGTAGCCTGGGTGAATGGCGGTAGCGCCGGTCACTTCTGCGGCAGCGATGATGGCCGGAATGTGCAGGTAAGACTGAGCGGCGGACGCCGGGCCGATGCAGACGGATTCGTCTGCCAGACCCAGGTGCATCAGCTCTTTGTCGGCCTTGGAGTAAACGGCGACGGTCTTGATGCCCATCTCTTTGCAGGCACGCAGAATCCGCAGGGCGATCTCACCGCGGTTAGCGATCAGAACTTTTTCCAACTTCGCAGTCATCAAAGGCTCTCCGCGGTTCAAACGATGGTGAACAGCGGTTGGTCGTACTCAACCGGCTGGCCGTCTTCGACGAGGATGGATTCGATCACACCGCTGGTTTCAGCTTCGATGTGGTTCATCATCTTCATGGCTTCGACGATGCACAGGGTGTCGCCTTTCTTCACGGTCTGGCCGACTTCAACGAAGGCTGGCGAGGTTGGCGAAGATTTGCGGTAGAAGGTGCCGACCATCGGCGAACGGGCCACGGTGCCGTTCAGCGCAGGTGCAGCAGCGGCAGCCGGAGCAGCGGCAGCGACTGGCGCGGCAGCAGGGGCAGCGGCCGGAGCCTGCATCGGGGCTGGCGCGTAGTACTGCTGCGCCGGGGTCTTGCTGTGACGGCTGATGCGTACGGACTCTTCGCCTTCCTTGATCTCGAGCTCGTCGATGCCGGACTCTTCCAGCAATTCGATCAGTTTCTTAACTTTACGGATATCCATGAATCATCAACTCCCAAGGGTCGGTCAGGGGCGTATAGCTTGGTGTTCAAGCTGCTCTAGTGCGGCCTCCAGGGCCAGTCGGTAACCGCTGGCGCCAAGG
>NZ_RCOC01000052.1:36066-59601 GCF_004307515.1 Pseudomonas sp. Sample_14
TTCAAGCTGCTCTAGTGCGGCCTCCAGGGCCAGTCGGTAACCGCTGGCGCCAAGGCCGCAGATCACTCCTACCGCTACATCGGAGAAGTAGGAGTGATGGCGGAAAGGTTCGCGCTTGTGCACGTTGGACAAATGCACTTCGATGAATGGGATGCTCACTCCCAGCAGCGCGTCACGTAATGCGACACTTGTGTGCGTAAAAGCCGCCGGATTGATCAGAATGAAGTCCACGCCTTCACCGCGCGCAGCGTGGATGCGATCGATCAATTCGTACTCGGCGTTGCTTTGCAGGTGCAGCAGATGATGGCCGGCTTCGCGGGCGCGCCGCTCCAGATCCTGATTGATCTGCGCCAGGGTCGTCGACCCGTAGGTCCCCGGTTCCCGGGTGCCGAGCAGGTTCAGGTTGGGGCCGTGCAGCACCAATAGCGTTGCCATCTGCGTTGTCCTTGTTATCAATGAGCAGTCGTCAGAATCCGGCGACTATGCCGCAAAGCCTTTGTGACTGTCCAGTTCCATGCAATAGGCGGCACGATGGGCGATGTTTGCGCGAAATTTGTGACCGGGTGAGCTGATCCGGTCATTCGCGATGTTGGCAAGGGGCTCTTCGCGAGCAGGCGGTGTGTCAGACGCGAAAGGCCTGGACGGCTGTGTGCAGTTGGCCGCCGAGAATCAACAGGTTCTCGCCCTGTTCACGCCCCTGGCCGATGCGCAGCAGGTTATCCCCACCCAATTGATGAATGCGCTCGCTGTGATCGCGGATCTCGCTGACCGCGCCACTTTGCTGCGCAGTGACATCAGCGATGCGCACGGCGGTGTCGGCGATGGTCTGGATCGCGCCGACGATTTTGTCCAATGCACCGTCGGCCGCTTGCGCCTGACTGGCCGTGGCTTCGGCGTGTTCGACCTGCGCGCGCATGCCTTCGACCGATTGTCGCGCGGCGGTCTGCAGGCCGGCGATCAGCGTCTGGATTTCTGCTGTGGCCCCGGCGGTGCGTTGTGCCAGCGAGCGCACTTCCTCGGCGACCACGGCAAAACCACGGCCCATCTCCCCGGCGCGGGCCGCCTCGATCGCGGCGTTCAGGGCGAGCAGATTGGTCTGGTCAGCAATCGAACGAATCACCGTCAGCACGCCGCCAATGGTTGCCGACTCTTCGGCCAGATGTTCGATCATCTGCGCATTGCCTTGAACTTCACCGACCAGCGCATGCAGCCCGGTCAGGCTCTGGCCGATCACCGTCTGGCCATGCTCGACGGCCAGTCCGGCATGACGGCTGGCGTCCGCAGCCTGCCGGGCATCGCCGGCCACTTGCTGAATGGTCGCCTCGAGTTCACCCAGCGAGTCGCGAATCAGCGCGGTATCGCCGGCCTGATGCTCGGCGCCGCTGTGCAAGTCATTGCTCAGTTCGGCGAGGGTGCGGCTGCTGCCTGCGACTTGCTCGGCGTTGCCGCGAATGGTGCCGACCAGGTCCACCAGATAGGCGCGCAAGCGGTTGAGCGACGCTTCGATATCGTGCAATTCGCGATTGGTCTTGCCCAGTTGGATGTCGCGACTGAAATCGCCCTCGGCCCAAGTCGACAATGCCGGGGCGAGGTTGGTCAGGGTGCGGGCGAGGCGCCGCTGCAAGGTGTCGATGAGCAGGGCGATCAGCAGAATCAGGCCAATCATCACTCCTTGCATCAGGCGCACTTCGCCCTGGATCTGCCCGTGTTGCGCGCGTACCACCGGTTCGAGACCGGCGATGGCGTGCTGCACGCTGGCGATTTTTTCGTGGGTGGCGGCGCTGAGATCGGCGCGTTTCTGGATCTGTTCGCGGGTGCGCGCCAGTTCCGCCGGATAGCGGCCAAGCAAGCTGTTCAGTTCGCGCTTAAGGGCGATACCGGCATCTTCAGCGGCGGCTTTGTCGGTGTTTTCGATGCCCATCAACGCGGCGAAATCGTCACTGCTCGATTCGTTGCTGCCGACCACACCGAGCAAGGGCAGGGCATCAATGGCTTCGGCCTGGGCGCGCATGTTGCTCACTTCGCGCTCGACATCGGCAGCCAGTTCACTGCGCCCGCTGCTGACCAGTTTGTCCCGCGCCAGCGACAGTTTGCCCAGATGCTGCGATGCGGCGAGCAGTGGTGCGAGGTAGGCGGCGTTGCCATTGGCGTAGGTGTTGAGCTGGTCGAGGCTGGCGCTGAGTTCGCGTTCGGCCTGCAACAGCAGCGCCTGCGGATCGCCGGCCAGTTTGCCGGCGGCGAGCAGGTCGGTTTTGCTGAATTCATCAAGGCTCGACAGGCTTGGCTGCACGCTGTCGGCCAGCGTCGGGGGCAGCTCACCCAGTTGTTTGTGCACGCTGTCGATGGCCTGGGCGGCGCTGCTCAGGCGCAGCGCGTCACCGCTGGCGAGGTAATCCTCGATGTTGCGCGCCACCTCGTTCTGAAATTGTTGCGACAGCCCGAGGTAACGCTCCATCAACAGATACGGACGTTCGAGGGCTTTTTGCGACCACCACAGCGTGGCGCCAAGGGCCACGCAGACGGCGACCAGCAGCAGAGTGTTGAGATTGGTGAGCAACTTCAGGCGCATGACGGCTACCAATGGCAGAAATGGTAAGCGCCTGAATTTATTGCGATTCCATTACAAGGTTATGACCGAATCAGTGGATTCCGATGAAAAAGTGGCACTTTGCTTTGACTGCCGCGCGGTCTGCACCCGATTGCGTCCGGCACCTTTGGCGCGGTACAGCGCCTCGTCGGCCTGGCTGGCCATCATCAGGCTGTCGGAGTCATCGCACATTTCCACCACGCCGGCGCTGAAGGTGCACCACAGATCCTGCGGCTGCGCCGGGTAATGAATCTCGGCGAAGCGCTGACGAATTTCGTCGAGGACTTTATGCGCCGCGTCGATATCGGTGTCGGGCATGACAATGGCGAACTCTTCGCCGCCGTAACGACCGATGAAGTCGGTCTTGCGCAACCGCTGCTTGAGAAACAGCGCCAGGCTCTTGATCACACGGTCGCCCATGGGGTGGCCGTGGCTGTCGTTGACCCGTTTGAAGTGATCGATATCGAGCATGGCAAAGCTCAGCGGCTTGTTCTCGCGGCGGGCGCGGAACGAGCAGTCTTCGAGCAATTGCAGGATGTGCGTGTGGTTGTACAGGCCGGTGAGGCTGTCGCGGACCATCCGCGCTTTCAGGTTGCGTGCCCGCGCGGCGCGGTTGCGCACGGTGGTGATCAGGTGTCGCGGTTTGATCGGCTTGGTCAGGAAGTCATCGCCGCCCTCGCTCATGGCGTCGAGCTGCTTGTCCAGATCATCCTCGGCCGACAGGTAAATGATCGGCACGCTGACGTAGCGGTCGTTGTGACGGATGACTTTGGCCAGCTCGGTGCCGGTGCAGGCCGGCATGTACATGTCGAGGATGATCAGGTCCGGCTGGAAATCCGCCAGTTCGGCCATTGCCTGAATCGGTTCGATCAGGGTGCGGGTGACAATCCCGGCGCTGTTGAGCAGGCGCTCGGTGTGCAAGGCCTGGGCGCGCGAGTCGTCGATGATCAGCACTTTATAGGGCTCGTACTGAGCGACGCAGGTCAGCACTTCGATTTTTTCCAGCAAGCTCGAGGCTTCGAGCGTGCCGGTGAGGAATTCCTGGCCACCGGCGCGCACGGCGGCGAGGCGGGTCGGAGTGTCGGTTTCGTGCAGGCTGAAGAACAGCAGCGGCAGCGGTTCTTCGAGGCCGACCTGAGCTTCGGCGGCGAGTTTCAGGCCGATGCCGGGGCCACTGAAATCCACGTCCATGACAATCGCCGCGGGCAAGCGCTCGACCATCGACGAGCGAAACGCCGCGACACTGTCCAGTGCCTGCGCGCTGAGGCCAAAGAATTCGAGCTGCTTGGCCAGGCGTTCGGCGCGGTCGTGATCCTGCAACATTACGTAGATCGGCTTGCGCAGCGGCGGCAGGAACGTCTGGTCGAGCTGATCACCATGGCGCAGGCCGGTGCGCGACAGGCGCTGCATCAAACGATTGAGATCGGTGATCAGGCCGCTGCTGAGGCGTCCACGATTGGCATCCACCGCTTGCAGCGACTGGCTGATGTGATGCGCCAACTGAGTGTGTTCCGGCTGTTCGAAACGCTCGGCAAAACGCAGCAGACGCAGATTCGCCTCGCTCAGTTCGGCGAGATCGACGGTGGACCACTCACTGCGTTGCAGGCGCTGCCATATCTCAAGAATCTGACGTGCCTGATGAATTACCCGCTGGGCAAAGTGGTGCTTGAGACGCTCACGGCTGGGGTCTTCTGGCTCGGTCATATCCTGACTACTAGTTAGGGTGCATGCTGAGATCGACTGGTGGCTCTATGCTAGCACCTCTTTTCCCTTAGACGAGTGTCGTACGTCAATAATCTGCTGGACGACACGATTCAGTTTCTGACCGGGTGGTTTTCTCATGCACTTGCAGGTCAGTCAGATGCCCGAAATCCGGACGCTTGCCTTGAAGAGCAGGGCAGAACAGTCGGGAATTTGTACATCGCTGCTCGGGCCGAATCCGGATCAGAGTTCACTGCGTTGTTGGCGTTGCCCTATCAGGGAATCCCTTAGTGTGTCGCGAAGCGTCATCGGGCCGCACCATTTGCGGCTTATCGTTAGCGACGGGTGCCCGGCTTTGGCACGTTGTTGTATGGTTGTGGTCGAACCGTTGAACCCAAGTGATTGAAAGGATATCGCCATGCTGGACTGGAAAAACCGCGCGGGCAGCGCGCCTGAACGTGCCGCCGAGCCCAAGTCGGCCACCCGCAGCTATGTCGGCGGGCTGCTGTTCAGCCGGGCGCTGGCCACAGTGGTCGGTCTTTACTTGCTGGTCACAATCGCGCTGGGCTGGTACTGGAGCCAGGAACCGGAGCTGTTTCCGGTGGCGCAGAACGCCCAGGTTGCTGCCGAGAAAGAGGGCAAGCAAATGGTGGTCGGCTACACCACGGTCGAAACCCTGAAGACTGTTGCCGGCACCTTGCTCAACAAGCCGGGCGGTTACATTTCCAATGATCGTTTCCCGCCGGGCCTGTGGATGGACAACACGCCGAGCTGGGAATATGGCGTGCTGGTGCAGGTGCGTGACCTGACCCGCGCCCTGCGCAAGGATTTTGCCCGTTCGCAATCGCAGTCGGCCGAAGACGCCGATCTGGCCAAGGCCGAACCACGCTTCAACTTCGACAACAAGAGCTGGGTGCTGCCGTCCAGCGAGTCGGAATACCAGGAAGGCATCAACTCCCTGAGCCGTTATCAGTCGCGCTTGTCGGATCCGAATCAGAAAAACGCGCTGTTCTACGCCCGCGCCGACAACCTCAACAACTGGCTGGGCGATGTCGGTACCCGTCTCGGTTCGCTGTCGCAACGCCTGTCGGCCAGTGTCGGTCGGGTCAAGCTCAATACCGCGCTGAAGACCGAAGTTCCGGCAGTCGGCGAAGTGCCGCAGGTTGACGAAGAAGTCGTGGAAACCCCGTGGATGCAAATCGACAACGTGTTCTACGAAGCACGCGGTCAGGCTTGGGCGCTGTCCCATCTGCTGCGTGCCATCGAGGTCGACTTCGCCGATGTGCTGGCGAAGAAGAACGCCACCGTCAGCGTGCGCCAGATCATCCGTGAGCTGGAGGCTTCGCAAGAGCCGGTGTGGAGCCCGATGATCCTCAATGGCAGCGGTTTCGGCGTATTGGCCAACCACTCGCTGGTCATGGCCAACTACATTTCTCGGGCCAACGCTGCGGTGATCGATTTGCGTCAACTGCTCAATCAGGGCTGATACGTGAGCCAGAGCACAAGAGAGGCGGCCCATCGCGCCGCCTCGGACGCCGAACAGATCGCTTGGGTCGACGAGCAGGACAATTTGCTCGGGGCGCTGGTGCGCTCCGATTTGCGCGAGCGCGGGCTGATCGGCCGTGGCACCTACATCATGCTGTTCAATTCCGCCGGTGAGCTGTGCGTGCACCGACGCACATTGAGCAAGGCGATTTATCCCGGTTACTGGGATGTTGCCGCAGGCGGCATGGTCCAGGCCGACGAAAGTTATGCCGAGTCGGCGGCGCGCGAGCTGGAAGAAGAGTTGGGCGTCAGCGGCGTCGAACTCACCGCTCACGATCACTTCTACTTCGAAGACACCGGCAACCGCCTGTGGTGTTCGGCGTTTTCCGCCGTGTGGGACGGGCCGCTGAAATTGCAGCCGGAAGAAGTCCTCGAAGCGCGATTCATCCCCGTCGAACAGGTCATGCGCGAAATCAGCGAAAAGCCTTATTGCCCGGACTCTCTGGCCGCGCTGAAGCGCTATCTCAAGGCGCAGCAAAGCAACGTCGCAAAGAACACATGAATTGGCGCCGATTGGCACTTAGCAATCGCGATTTTTGCCGTTACACTGCGCGACCTTTTCAAACTGCACCGAACGCTTCCCAAAAAGCGTCGATGCAGTAGCGCTGCCCCTGCCTGAGTGGGGCTTCGCGGTCGCTGACCTTGCCCAAGGTTGCGATCAGTCTTTGTCCTCCCGAGAGGATTGCCGGTGGCCAAGAAAGCCGCATCCTTCGCCGCCCTGGGCGGCCTGGTATTTTCCACCGACGCAGGTCGTCATTGCCCGGAATGCAGCAAACCGGTGGACGCCTGTATCTGCAAACAAACCGTGATCCCGGCCGGTGACGGCATTGCCCGCGTGCGTCGCGAAAGCAAGGGCCGTGGCGGCAAGACGGTGACCACCATCACCGGCGTGCCCCTGGCCGAAGACGCGCTCAAGGAGCTGGCGACGACGTTGAAGAAACGTTGTGGCACCGGCGGGGCGTTGAAGGACGGCATCATCGAAATCCAGGGCGATCACGTCGAGCTACTCTTGGCAGAGCTGATCAAGCACGGTTTCAAAGCGAAGAAGTCCGGCGGCTAGCAGCCTCTGTGAAACCCTCCGGCGGCTTGATCCGGCTTCGAGTGTTCTCGGATCCGGCGTCGTCGCCATGGTTTTCACAGAGCCTGTTCATGACCGGTTTCTAAACTCCACGCAGTCAGTGCGGTCTACCGCCGCACTGACGAACCGTCATTTTCATTCTTTAGACTGCGCCGGCCTGAACGTCAGGCGACGCACTCTGACTTCTTTATAGGGGACTTCGATGTCCGTACGACGCACACGTAAAGACGATGGCAGCCAATGGACAGTTGCGGACAGCCGCAGCGTTTACGGGATTCGCCATTGGGGGGCCGGGTATTTCGCGATCAATGAAGCCGGTCGCGTCGAAGTACGTCCGAACGGCCCGAGCAGCTCGCCCATCGACCTGTTCGAACAAGTCGACCAACTGCGCAAGAGCGGTTTGTCCTTGCCGCTGCTGGTGCGGTTCCCCGACATCCTGCAAGACCGTGTCCGTCAGTTGACCGGCGCTTTCGATTCGAACATCGAGCGCCTGGAATACCAGAGCAAATACACCGCGCTGTACCCGATCAAGGTCAACCAGCAGGAAGCGGTGATCGAGAACATCATCGCCACCCAGAACGTCTCCATCGGTCTGGAAGCCGGCTCCAAGCCTGAGCTGCTGGCGGTGCTGGCGCTGGCGCCGAAGGGCGGCACCATCGTCTGCAACGGTTACAAGGACCGCGAGTTCATCCGGCTGGCGCTGATGGGCCAGAAGCTCGGCCATAACGTGTTCATCGTCATCGAGAAAGAATCCGAAGTCGGCCTGGTGATCGAAGAAGCCGCCTCGCTCAAGGTCAAGCCGCAGGTGGGCCTGCGCGTGCGCCTGTCGTCGCTGGCCTCGTCGAAGTGGGCCGACACCGGTGGCGAGAAATCCAAATTCGGCCTGTCGGCGGCGCAACTGCTGTCGGTGGTTGAGCGCTTCCGTGGCGCCGGCCTCGATCAGGGCATCCGCCTGCTGCACTTCCACATGGGTTCGCAGATCGCCAACCTCGCTGACTACCAGCACGGCTTCAAGGAAGCGATCCGTTACTACGGCGAATTGCGCAACCTCGGTCTGCCGGTGGATCACATCGACGTCGGCGGCGGCCTCGGTGTCGACTACGACGGTACCCACTCGCGCAACGCCAGTTCGATCAACTACGACATGGACGATTACGCCGGTGTCGTGGTCGGCATGCTCAAGGAATTCTGCGACGCGCAGAGCCTGCCGCATCCGCACATCTTCTCCGAGAGTGGTCGTTCGCTGACCGCGCACCACGCAATGCTGGTGGTGCAGGTCACCGACGTCGAGAAACACAACGACGAAATTCCGCTGATCGAGAACAAGGAAAGCCTGCCGGAAACCGTGCAGTGGCTGGTCGATCTGCTCGGCCCGACCGACATCGAAATGGTCACCGAAACCTACTGGCGCGCCACCCACTACATGAGCGACGTGGCCGCGCAGTATGCCGATGGCAAGCTGACCCTGGCGGAAAAAGCCCTCGCCGAGCAGTGCTACTTCGCCGTGTGCCGTCGCCTGCACAACTCGCTGAAGGCGCGTCAGCGTTCGCACCGCCAGGTGCTCGACGAACTTAACGACAAGCTGGCCGACAAGTACATCTGCAACTTCTCGGTGTTCCAGAGCCTGCCGGACACCTGGGCGATCGATCAGGTGTTGCCGATCATCCCGCTGCATCGCCTCGACGAAGAGCCGCTGCGCCGTGCGGTGCTGCAGGATCTGACCTGCGACTCCGACGGCAAGATCAACCAGTACGTCGACGAGCAGAGCATCGAAACCAGCCTGCCGGTGCACGCGTTGAATGAAGGCGAAGATTACCTGCTGGGCGTGTTCCTGGTCGGCGCCTATCAGGAAATCCTCGGTGACATGCACAACCTGTTCGGTGACACCGACTCGGTGAACATCTACCAGAACGCCGATGGCAGCGTGTACCACGCCGGTATCGAGACCCACGACACCATCGAAGACATGCTGCGTTATGTGCACTTGTCGCCGGAAGAACTGATGACTCACTACCGCGACAAGTGCGCCAGTGCCCGCATCAGTGCCAGCGAGCGCACGCAGTTCCTCGATGCCTTGCGTCTGGGCCTGACCCGCTCTTCCTATCTGTCTTCCTGAGACCCGATAGCGTTCCGCCCGGGTTGTCCGATTTTTTTCCGCGAGCTGTGGAAAAGTCGGACAACCCGGTGGGACATCTCCTGATTTTTTCCCGAAAACCTGTGCTATCACGGTCAGCAAACTCATCTGGTCTGCTTTTCGCGTAGGTCATTTCCTAAGTTGTACTTCGCCTCTCTACTCGGCCATGCCTCTCGGCGAGAATCCCCGGCCGCCCCTCCTGTAGAGATCCGCCCATGTTCGATCCAGTCAACGAGCCGTCGTTTCGTCTCGATGTAGCGGGCCTGTCCGACCCCTTCGAAGTTCTCGCCTTTACCGGAAGGGAAGCGCTCAGCGAACCCTTCGCCTTCGAGATCGATGTGGTGATCGACGATCCGCATCTGGATCTCGCCGGCCTGCTGCACCGTTCCGCGTTCCTGTGTTTCGGCGCGCCCGACCAGGGTGTGCACGGGCAATTGCACAGCCTTGTCCAGCACGAGCACGGCCATGGCTTGCGTTTGTGCCGAGTACGTCTCGGGCCGAGGCTCGACTGCCTCGACCTGCGTTTGAGCCAGCGCATCTTCAGCGGCCGCTGCGTGCCGCAGATCATCGAACAGGTGCTGCGCGAACATGGCATCGTCGGCCTGCAACGACGTTACGAGTTGCACAGCGACTACCCGGCCCGCACCTTCTGCACGCAATACCGCGAATCCGATCTGCAACTGCTTCAGCGTCTGTGCGCAGAGGCGCGCATTCACTATTACTTCGAACATCACCGCGACAGGCACTGCCTGGTGTTCGGCGACGATCCGACGCGGATGCCCCATGCAGACGTCGCGCACTATCAGGGCGAGCATGACCAGCATGGCGTCGCTCCAGCCGTCCGCCAATGGCGACTGCGCGAAGACTCGCAGGCCAGCCAGCGAGGCCCCGATGCCGAAGGCCACAGTGATCTGCCGGCCTTGCGCAGTGGTCAGTGGTTGCCGCTGGACGGCCATCCTTTCCTCGAATGCAACCGCCCATGGCTGCTGACCCGCATCGAGCACCGTGCCGATCAGTCTCTCGAATCGCCCTATTGCAATCGCCTGTTCGCGGCCGCGCGGGTACCCGTCTGTGTGCCCGCCGCTGCGCAGTCCAAGCAGCGCATGCACAGCTTGCAGCGTGCCTGGGTGGTCAGCGTCGATGAGCCGCAGCCGGATCGCGCGCGGCCGGTGGCGGTGCAATTCGACTGGCTCTACCAGGGCGAAGGCGCAGCGCCGAGCCATTGCTGGCTGCCCCTCGCGCCTGACCTGAACGAGCTGCCCTCGGCGGCACTCGCCGATGGCGTGGAAGTCGTGGTGAGTTTCCTCGAAGGCGATCCCGATCAGCCGGTGGTCAGTGGCGTTCTCCAGCCTCCGGCGCTGGCAGAGGAGGCGATCGAGGATGCCCAGCCGTCACCGCTGCCCGAGCTGCTGGTGAGTGATGGGTTGCAGCAACTGTTGCAGTCTGGCGAGCCGTTGCTGTTGCTGTGCCTGATGCCGGGCGGTGGCAGCTTCAACCACTGCGCCGAGTCCGTGTGCAGTTGCCGGCTGCTCACCGCGCTCGATCAGAGCAGCGCACGATGAGCGGCGCGGCGCTAGAGCCCATGGCGCAATGGCTGTTGCTCGATACCCCGGACGCGGCACGCGCCCTGCTGACCTTGCGCCAGGGCTTTGCCGATGTGCAGCGGCACCGGTTGTTCGACGGCACCGAATTTCAACCGGTCAGTGAGCACGGACCGGTTCTCGTCGATTTGCGCGAGAGCCCGGCATTGACCGCCCTGTGCCTGCGCGACCCGGACACCTGGCGCGGCCTGTTACTGAGCTGCGAGATACCGGCGCAGCAGCTGCTCAGCCACTTGCAGCGGATGCTTACCGTCTCGTTCGGTTTGAATCATCGGGCCTTGCTCAGCTATTACAACCGCCAGACCGCCAGTTATTTCTTCGACGCTTGTGACGCCACGCAGCTGAGTCGCTGGCTCGGGCCGATCCGCCAGTTGCGCTGGTTTGGCGGCACCTGGGCGGACCGCGCCATCGGCAGTCAGGGCTGGCAACAGCTGCGCAATCCCGGCCTGCTCGTCGAGCCGCTGGGCATAGAAGAAAGCCTGACCCGGCGCCAGCGCGAACGCTTGCAAACCTGTCTGCTGGAGCAGCATATCTGGCGCTGGTGCCAGTCTCTGAGCGTTGATTACCAGACGATCGCTGTGCATGTGCAACAAGGTCTGGCGCTGGGTTTCAGCGATCGTGCTGTGCTGGATGGCTGGCTGTGGCTGCGCCTGCTCAATCCGCGCGCCGTGCTGGTCGTGCCGCCGGCCGGACTGACCCAGCCGGAACGGCTCGATTTTTTGCGTCGGCAGTGGGGCGCGGCGGACTGACTTTTCTGATCAGTGAGCCTTGCCGCTGAACCAGCCATCGCTGCGCTTGAGCCACAAGGCTTGCGCGCCAAGGGTCACGCTGCGCAAGACCATGAACAGCAGAAAAGATATCCACAGGCCGTGATTGCCCAGCGCTTGCAAGAACCAGGCGAATGGCAGGAGCAACAACACCGTCAGCAGCATGCCGTTGCGCATTTCCCGCGCGCGGGTAGCGCCGATGAACAGGCCGTCGAGCAGGTAACTCCACACCGCAATCAGCGGCAGCACGGCGAGGTAGGGCAGGTAGTCGAATGCGGTGTCGCGCACGCTCTGGATATCGGTCTGCATCTCGATGAACAGGTGCCCGGCGAGCAGAAACAGCACAGCGAACCCGAGGCTGGCGATCAGCGACCAGCCGCCGGCCACCACCAGCGATCGACGCAAGGCCAGGCGATCCCGGGCGCCAATGGCATGGCCGCACAAGGCTTCGACTGCGTGGGCCAGTCCGTCCAGCGCATGGGCTGTCAGCAGCAAGCCGTTGAGCAGCAGCGCGTTGGCCGCTACGGTCGCATCGCCGAGCCGCGCGCCTTGCACGGTGATCAGGAAAAACACCGATTGCAGGGCGAGGCTGCGGATGAAAATGTCACGGTTGACCGCCAGCAGCGGGCGCCAACTCTGCCAGACTTTCAACGCCGACCAGATGATCTGCCCCGGATAGGCGCGCAACGCCGTGCGTGTCAGCCACAGGCCGAGCAGGGCGCCGCTCCATTCGGCGATTACCGAAGCGCGCGCCGAGCCGACTACGCCCCAGTCAAGGCCGATGACAAACCACAGATTGAGCACAATGTTGATCAGGTTGGTGCTCAGCAGAATCGCCAGCGGCGCCCGCGCGTTCTGCGTGCCAAGGAACCAGCCGACCAGCGCATACGTCGCCAGCGCTGCGGGCAGGCCAAACAGACGCGTGTGGAAAAACTCCCGGGTCAGCTGATCCAGTTCAGCCGACGGTTGCATGAAGTGCAGCGCAACGCCGCTGAGCGGCACGCCAAGAGTGCCGAGCACGACGGCCAGCCCCATCGCCAGCAGCAGGCCCTGCAAGAGAATCTGCCGCAACGCCGCGCCATCGCTGCGCCCGGCAGCCTGGGCGGCAAAACCGGTGGTGCCCATGCGCAGAAAACCCATCGCCCAGGCCAGAAAGGTGTACAGACTGGCGCCGACCGCCACCGCGCCCAATTGATGGGCATGGGGCAAGTGACCGATGACAGTGCTGTCGACCAGCGCCACCAGCGGCACGGAAATATTGGAAAGAATCATCGGCGCGGCGAGCGCCCAGACCTTGCGGTGAGTCGGGCGGTCGCGCCAGTCGGTAATCAGAGAGGACATGCAGGCTCCTTGGGGGAGCGGGGATTGTAGCGAGTCATGCCATTCAATGTGGGAGCGAGCCTGCTCGCGAAGACTGACCGACCGTGAAGATTTCGGCTGTGCCGGCCATTCGCGAGCAGGCTCGCTCCCACAGGGTGGCGGTGGTGTTAATGGATGATCCAGCTCAACAACCACAACCCGAGCAGCAGCCAGATGATCCCGGCAATGATCGACGCGTTCATGAACGCCCGGATCGCCGACCACAGCAGCATCAAACCGACGATCAGCGCGATGATGCTGATAATCGAGGTGTCCATCCCCAGCGTCTGCGCCAGGCCGTCGACAAAGTTGCCGCCGGCATTGCTGAGCATATTGAACAGGCCGCTGAGGCCGTCGACGATAAAGCGGATGACCGAACCGAGTGCCTGGCCGAGCCATTCGAAAAAGCTTTCTACACGCATGTGTGCATCCCTGATGAAAGAGCTGAGCCTTGGGCCACGCCGAGGGTGGCCGAGTTCCCTGCATGATAGAAGGTTTGCCCGGATCATGTGTGGGAGCGAGCCTGCTCGCGAAGGGGGCGTGTCAGGCAAATCCGGTCTGGATGATCCACCGCCTTCGCGAGCAAGCTCGCTCCCACAATAGATCATCTGCGCTGCTTGCCTTCAGCCCGCATCCCCCCGAAGCTATGCGTCTTCAGGAGAGCCCGATGAACCTTGTTGAACTGACCGAACGCCTGCACGCCATTCGTGACCGCAATGACTGGCGGCAATTTCACAGCCCGAAAAACCTCGCCATGGCCGCCAGCGTGGAAATGGCCGAGCTGGTGGAAATCTTCCAGTGGCTGACGGAAGACCAGTCACGCCAGTTGCCGGCGGACAAGCTCGCCCATGCCGGGCAGGAAGTCGGCGATATCGTCCTGTATCTGTTGCTGCTGTGCAGCGAACTGGGTCTGGACATGAATGAAGTGGTGCGCGCCAAGCTCGCCGACAGCGAACGGCGGTTCAGCTGATGAGCGACCGTCATTTCGACCAGTTGGCCACGCGCTTCGCCGAAAAAATCTACGGCGGCGCCAAAGGCGCGATTCGCCTCGCGGTATTGCAGGCCGATCTGACCGAGGCTTTGCCGGATCGTCCGCTGCGCGTGCTGGATATCGGCGGGGGCCTTGGGCACATGTCGCTGTGGCTGGCCGAGCGCGGCCATGACGTCACCTTCACCGAACCGGCCGAACCGATGCTCGAAGGCGCGCGCCAGCGTTTTGCCGAAGCCGGACACACCGCGACATTCATACAGGCGCCGTGGCAGGAACTGCCCGGTCAGCTCACCGAACCCTACGATCTGGTGATCTGCCACGCCGTGCTGGAATGGCTCGCCGAACCCCATGCGATCCTGCCGGTGCTGCATCAACTGACCAAGCCCGGCGGCTGGCTGTCGCTGGCGTTCTACAACCGTGATGCGCTGATTTATCGCAATCTGCTCAAGGGCCATTTCAAGAAAATGCGCAAGAACGTCATGGCCGGCGAGAAGCAGAGCCTGACCCCGCAACAGCCCCTCGACCCAAGGGAATTGGCAACGCAACTCGCCGGTATGTGGCAGGTCGAAAGTCAGAGCGGCGTACGGGTATTTCACGATTACATGCCGGTGGAATTCCAGGCCCGCGCCGAACTGGCGGACTTGCTGGAAATGGAACTCGCGCACCGTCGTCACCCAGGCTTCGCCGGGCTTGGGCGTTACTTGCACTGGATCTGCCGGCCGATCTGAGCGGAGCGCGACATGAAAGCTCAATGCGGGTTATTGCTGATAAGTCTGGGGTTGGCCGCTTGCCAAGGCAGCAACCCCTACGTGGCTCAGTCACGGCCGTTGCCGCCGGCACCGCCGCAAGCCGCCGCCACCTTCGACCGCAGCGCCTACCCGGCGCCGCCGCGTGATTACGGGCGCTACCGCAACTGGGCCTGGCGCAACGGGCAGTTGCCGCCGGGCACGGCGTGGGCTGACTCGGCGCAGGTGGCCGAGGCGGTCAGCAACGCCCTCGACCAACGCGGCTTGCGGCCGATGCGCGACAACCGCCCGGCCGACCTGCTGGTCAGCGCCGACCTGCGTCTGGAAACCCGTTTGCGTCAGGTGCGCGACGACTACGGCTACTACGGCGGATACGGCGGCTATGATCGTTATGGTCGCGGTTACGGCATGTACAACAGCGTGCCGATCGTGCGCACCTATCAGGAGCAGGTCGTAGTGGTGCGAGTCGATCTGTTCGATGCCGGCAATGGCCAACCGGTATGGAGCGCCAGCGCCGAGACCGGCACCCAGGGCAATCAGATCGAACGCGCCGATGCGATCCGCGAGGCTGTGGAAAAAGCCATGGCGGCGTATCCTCCCAGCTGACGTCGTGTCAGCAGGTTCATGCCTTCACCCGGAGAAAAATCATGTTCCGCCGTCTCGCTCTACTCGCTGTTGCCGCGCTGCTCAGTGCCTGCGCCGCCAATCAGGTCAATCACGATTTCGACGCCAGCCGCGACTTTGCCGCTTATCGCAGCTGGAGCTGGAAAGACCCGGCCCTGCAATATCGCCCCGATGATCCGCGCATCAAAAGCGACCTCACCGAACAGCGCATCCGCCAGGCGGTGTCCGATCAACTCGATCAGCGCGGTTTGCGCCCGGCTGCCGGCGGCGGCAAAGGTGATCTGAGCGTGCAGACCTACCTGATCGTCGAGGACCGGCAGCAGCAGGTGACAACCAATTACGGCGGCGGTTGGGGCGGCCCGTGGAACGGCTACTGGGGCGCACCGATGTACAACGAAACACGCAACATCACATACAAGGTCGCGACCATTCAGATCGACCTGCTCGACGGCAAGGACGGCAAACTGGTCTGGCGCGGCAGCGATGAGCAAATGCTCAGCAACCGCCCGAATCCGGCTGACCGCAGCAATGCCATTCGCGAGACCGTCGCACGGATCCTGGCGAACTATCCACCGCGTTGAACCGCTCTGAACCGTTTCCTGTGGGAGCGAGCCTGCTCGCGAAGGCGGTGTGTCATTCAGCATTGAATCCTCTGGCACTACGCTTTCGCGAGCAGGCTCGCTCCCACAGTGGCGGTGGTGACAGGAATGGCGCGACGCCAGCACTCTCGACCGACCGCGTCTACACTCTTTTTCATCAACGGAGGTAGCGCTCGGCACTGCGCCGGCAAAGGAGTGCGCCATGTCGCCAGGATCGCAAGGCAACGGCCCGGCCCGGCAACGCGGGGCGATCGGCTTGATGGCGGCAGCCACCCTGAGTCTGGCGCTGGTGATGATGTTGCTGGTGGTCGACAGCGGCCGCCTGTACATGGAACAGCGCAAATTGCAGCGGGTGGTCGATACCGCCGCCCTCGAAGCGGTCAGTCGCGGCGGCAATTGCCTGCCCGGGCTGACCGCCGCCAGTTATGCCGGGCAAAGTGCGCTGCGCAATGGTTACGTGGTGGATGCCGCCAATACGCTCGTCACCACTTGCGGCACGCTGACCACCGCTGCCAGCGGTTTGCGCAGTTTCACTGTCGATGCCTCGCAATCAAGCGCAGTCAAAGTCGCTGCCAGTCGTACGGTCACCAGCAGTTTTGCTGGCGGTGTGCAGGCGTTGTTCAGCGGCACGCCGGTCAGCCTCAATACCACGCTCAATGCTTCGGCAGTCGCGGCCAAACCGCAGCCGACCGTCGCCCAACTGAATATTCGCAGCACCCTCGCCAGCATCGACACGGCGCAGTCGAACATTCTCAATCCGTTGTTTTCCGGGCTGCTCGGCGGCAACGTCAACCTCACGGCGGTGGGCTGGGACGGTCTGCTGCACACCGATATCAACCTGCTCAAATACCTCGATCAACTGGCGATCGACCTCAACGTCGGTGCCGGCAATTACACGCAGTTGCTCAATACCCAAGCGACGGTGACGCAGTTGATCCAGGCCGCCGCGACAGTGGTGCAACTCAACGGTGCGACCGCGCAAGTGGTCACCGCGCTGGGCCAGTTGCAGGCCGCCGCCATCAATGCGGCGCCGGTCAGACTCGGCGAGATCCTGCAACTGCAGACCGGCACGACGGCGGCGGGGCTGGATGCCAATCTGCAATTGCTGCAACTGGTGCAGGGCGTGGTGCAACTGGCCAACAGCAAGAGCGCGGTGGCGGCGACCTTGCCGGTCAACGTGCTGGGGCTGGCCGGTGTCACCGTACGGGTGAAGGTGATCGAACCGCCGCAGTTCTCGGCGATTGGTGATCCGGCGCGGGCCAAGGCCGATCCGTTGGGACCGGACCGGATTTATGTGCGCACTGCGCAGGTGCGCACGCTGTTGTCGGTGAATCTGCCGGTGCTCTCGGGGGTGACGGGGCTGACCAATGCGGTGCTGGGCCTGGTCGGTACGCTGACGCCGACGCTCAATGCGCTGTTGAGCCTGAACCTGGTGGACACAATCAATTCAGTGTTCTGCCTGTTGGGCGCCGGTTGCCAACAGCTCGATCCGAAGCTGCTGCCCTCACCGCAGATCGACATCGCGCTGGATGCCGGCGGGGCGAAAAGCTACGTCACCGATTACCGCTGCCCGACCGGCGACAGCGGCAGCAAAAGCCTGACTGCCGCCACCACAACCTCTCTCGCTGATCTCAAGCTCGGCAAGATCGATCCTGTCGCGGCGTTCTCTTCAGTCGCCGAACCAACGGTGGCGCCGTTGCCGCTGGTCGATCTCGGCATCATCACCTGCCACAGGATTCTCGGCATCGGCAGTTGCGATGCCGCCTCCCACGTGCAATACGGCGCCGGCGGCATCGCCCTAAAACTCGACACCAGCGTCGCGCAGACCACGCAGAATCTGCTGTTCTCCAGCACCACACCCTTCGCCACCCCGGCCAATCTGAAACTGCCACCCAGCGTGCTACCGGCCGCGCCGACCAGCAACATCGTCGGCAGCCTGGCGAACACCCTGTCGGGCATCAACCTGATCGTCTACAAACCCGTGGGCAGCAATCCGCTGGGCGCTATCGTCACCGGGGTGGCTTCGTTGATCAGCGACGTCAGCAACCGCTTGTTGCCAGTGGTCACCGGTTTGATCAGTCCATTGCTCGATCCGCTGTTGAACAATCTGCTCAAAGGCTTGGGCATCAACCTGATGAATACAGAGGTGGGCGCCAATATGTCCTGCGGGCAGACCGGCAAGGCCTATCTGGTGATCTGATCATCCGTGGCAATCGGCAATTCGATGCAGAACCGTGCGCCCTCCGTGGAGTTGCGCACGCTCAATTGCCCGCCCATGTTGGCGATGATGCCGTAGCTCACCGACAGGCCCAGACCGGTGCCGACGCCAATCGGCTTGGTGGTGAAGAACGGCTCGAAGATCCGCTCCAGCAAACGCGGATCGATACCGCCGCCATTGTCCTCGACCCACAAGCGCACGCTTTCCTCGTCACGCTCGGCGTAGATCGAAATCCACGGTTTGAACGCTGTGTCGCTGTCGCGTTTGCTGAGCAAGGCGTCGCGGGCGTTGACCATCAGGTTGATCAGCACCTGCTCCAACTGATCGACGTAGCCGCGCACCTGCGCCTCGAAGCCGGTCTCGCTGATGCGCAGATCGACACCTTTGCCGCGCATGCCTTCGGCCAGTAGCGACAGGGTGCCTTCGATGGCTTGGGCCGGGTTGAACAATTGTTGTTCGATTTCCGAGCGCCGGCCGAATACACGCATGTGGTCGACCACCTTCGCTGCGCGTTGAACCTGAGCGTCGATGCGGTTGAGTTTGTCGGTCAGATAATCGACCTGCACCTCACCGTTGCCGAGGCGCTTGAGCACATTGACGATGGCCATGCGCATGACGTTGAGCGGCTGATTGATCTCGTGGGCAAGGCCGGTGGCCATTTCGCCGAGGGTGGCCATTTTCGCGCTTTGGGTGAGTTGCTGTTGCGAGCGGCGCACCTCGGTGTTGTCGCGGCCCACCGCTTGCACTTCGATCAACTGTCCCTGCTCATCGAACACGCCGCGATCCGACCAGACCCACCAGGCGTGTTCGCGTCCGGGCAATTGCAGGCTGATTTCCGCTGTACTCACTGGCTGTTCCGGGGTCAGTTGGCTCAGGCGCTGCACAAAAGCGCCGCGCTGCTCTTCGGACATCCAGCTACCCAGATCAACCCCGGGCAGTTGTTCCGGGGTGCATTCCAGATAAGTCGCCAAGGGTCGGTTGCCAAAGATCAGCGTCAGGTCCGGGCGATAACGGCAGATCATCGCCGGCGAGTCCTCGACCAGAATCCGGTAGCGCTCTTCGCTTTGCCGCACCTGCTCGGCGGCAAGCGTTGCGTCGGTGACGTCCAGCCACAGGCCCACCGCCTCGACCGGCAGGCCGAGATCGTTGCGCAGCAGTTTTGCCTCATCGAGCAGCCAGTGATACTCGCCACGGTTGTCGCGCAGGCGATAACGCGCACGCACCGAACCTTCGCGCAGCAACTGGCGGTTGCGCTGGAAATACAGTTCGCGGTCGTCGGGATGGACGCGCTCGACCAGTGTTGCTGCATCGCAATCTTCCAGCGTCCAGCCCAGCAAGGGTTGCAGGCTGGCGCTGAAAAACGCCGGGATCAGTGCACCTTCTGCATAGCGCTGCACGTAGATCACCGCCGGTGAACTGGCAATCAGATTATCCAGCCGCGCATGGGCGGCAGCGGCGCGCTGTTGTTGATTCTGGATGTCGCTGATGTCGAGCATGAACCCGACCAGACGCCGATGCTCACCGGTGCCGCTGACCTGGCCCTGAATCCGATACCACGTCGCTGCTGCGCCGACCTCCGCGCGGTGCAGACGCACGCTCAGGGTCAGCGCTTCTCCTTGCAGTTGCAGGGCGCGCAGGCGGCTGCGCAACTCGGCGCGATCGGCGGGATGAAACAGTGACAGCCAGTCTTCTACCGGCAGCAGGCGATCGCTGAGATTCAGTGCCGAGGCCAGCGTCGGCGCCAGCGCAATCTGCTCTTCGGCAGTGATTTCCCACCAGCCGGTGCCGAGCAGGTTTTGCAGCGAGTCCAGGCGCTCCATCGATTGCACATGGCGCTGCTCGCGCAAGCGGCTGAGCAGCGGCCCGGCCAGCGCGCCGGCCAGGGTCAGCCAGTCGCGATCGGTCAGCCATGGCGCCACGTTGTCGACCGTATAAAACCCGCAGAGCAGCCACGCGACCACGCCCTGGTCATTGCTGTAGGGCACGGCGAAACCGTTGGCGTTGCCGAACGTGGCCTGCAATCGCGAGTGCTCATAGCGGCCCTGCGGGCCGGCGAGACGTTGCGGCGCGCTGCCGTTGAGGCTGTCCAGCGGCGTGCCCAGCGGCTGGCCGTCCTCCCACAGTTGCGGGGCATCGTGGCCGCGAAACTGTTGATGAATCTGCCAGCCCTGGGCCTGTTCATCCAGCAACGCCACGGCGAGGCAGGGGATATGCCAGCGCTGGGCGATGGCCTGCAATTGTTCGCCAAGCACCGTCGGCAGACGCGTCAGGCTGCACGTGCGCAGACGATCGCTGACCTGCGCGGCGAGGGTCTGGCAGGCGTCGCGGTCGCGCGCTTGCTGACGTTCGAGCAACAGGTCGGCGATGTCGAGCATCTGCAGTTGCCAGCCATCGTTTAGTGGCTGCACCCAGCCGCGAAGGTGCAGCGGCTGATCATTCAGGCCGCTGAAATCCAGATCGAGCAATTGCCCTTGCCAGTCTCGCGGCTGACCTTCGATGGTCAGCAGACTGTGCGGCAGCAGGTAGGCGCGGAGCGGCAGCGGCTGACCCTGGGGTTTGTGCTGGGCGAGCAAATGCCGCAGCGGGCCGGCGATCTGCAATACATCGCCGTTGCCATCCAGATAAAAATGCAGGCCGATGGGCGGCGCGCCGAGATGGTCCGGCAAGTCGTGGGCTGCGACGGGGGCGCGCTTGAGCAAGCGCCCGAAAAGCTTATCGCCGGCGGTCAAAATTGCAGGCTCGAGCGGGCGGTCAGGTGCGTCGGCAGATTGGGCACCGTGCCGATCCCGGGCAGCACCAGAAACGGCATGATCTGATTGAGCTTGCTCACCGGGTAATTGACGCTGACGGTCAGGGTGCCAGTCCCCGCGTCGTAGGCCGCACTGGTGTCGGTGCCGACCACCAGATTCAAGGCCGAGGGCAGCCATTGCAGTTGCTGGGTCAGCGCGGCATTGGCGGTGTTGACCACCACCGTCGAATAGTTCGGCGTGGTCGGGTCCACCGCAACGCTGCGGCGCACCGCCTCAGCGGTGGCCTGGTTGAACGATTGCATCATCACGAAGGGCAGGCCGTAACTGACCAACCCGTAAAACACTGCGAAAAAGATGATGAACACCAAGGCGAATTCGATCGCCACCGCACCTTTTTGCGACCTGCGAAAGCCGTTTTTCATGCGTGCGTCTACCCTGACAGTCACTGCGTAGTATCAGCATAGAATCAATCAGGCAAAACGGACGGCTTTCAGCGGATGCAGATTTTCCTTGTTCTGATCTGGCTGGCGATCTGCGCCGCCCAAGATGCCCGGCAGCGACGCATTTCCAACGCATTGACGTTAGGCGTCGGCGCGCTGGCGTTGGTCTGGTTGTTGGCGACTGGCACTACTTGGCTGGGCGCCAACGCGGCGCAAGGCGGCTGGGCCTGCCTGATCGCTTTGCTACTGACGCTGCCGGGTTATTTCCTCGGACGCATGGGCGCCGGCGATGTGAAATTAATGACAGCCCTGGGTCTTGCGACGAACGGCATATTCGTTCTTGGCGCGTTTATCGGCGCGGGCGTGGCCAGCGTGCTGTGGCTGCTGCTCGCGCCAAAAGTCTGGCCTCATATGGCTCAAGGAGTTAGAGAGCATGTGCGTCATCTGGCCCCGGACAAGTCAAAAAAGCTGCCATTTGCGCCGTTCGTGGGGGTAGGAGTAGTGCTTTCGCTGTACTGGATCACCTGATCGCGGGGTGCCACTAGTCCTATGTACATAGTCGGAAAGTGGGTCTACTTTCAATTCAGGCGAATACGCCACCAAAGTGCAGGAATCGTCAGCGTTGGCCGAGCAAATGGAGTGGTTCGTGAACAAGCCTAATTCGGTAAAAATCCTCGTGGTCGATGATCAGCCGCTGATCGTCGAAGAACTCTGTGAGTTTCTCGAGAGCAGTGGCTACCGTTGCGTGCCGTGCGACTCGAGTCTTGAAGCCATCGAGCTGTTCAGGGCGGACCCGGACATCGGTCTGGTGCTGAGTGATTTGCATATGCCGGACATGGACGGCATCGAGTTGATCCAGGCGTTGCAGCGGCTGGCCGGCAAGCAGCGGGTGTTCGAGGCGATCATGCTCACCGGGCGCGCTGACAAGCAGGATGTGATCAAGGCGTTGCGTGCGGGGATTGCCGATTACTATCAGAAGCCGATTGATCTGGCTGAGTTGCTCGAGGGTGTGCAGCGTCAGGAGCTGGCTTTGCAGGAACGGCAGAAGAATCTGCATCTGGGGCATTTGAATCAGAAGTTGCAGTTTTTGTCCGAGTCGATTGATGACCTTTATCAGGATCTGGACAAGGTACGGCGCTCGCCCGTGCCGGTGGTGAGTGATGGTGAGCCTGAGTCTGTGGAGATACCGGCGGTGTTCAATCAGTTGTCGCCCCGGCAGTTGGATGTGGCGCGGTTGGTGGGCAAGGGGCAGACCAATTATCAGATTGCCTGTGAGTTGGGGATTACCGAGAACACAGTGAAGCTGTATGTATCGCAGGTGTTGCGGTTGACGCATATGCATAATCGGACGCAGTTGGCTTTGGCGCTTTCTCCTGGTAGTTCGGCGGGGCGGCAGCGGGTTACGGCGCATTGACTTGGCGGCCTTTGGGCCGACCATGCTTTGGGTGGTTGGGGTGAATATCCGTTTTTTTTGGTGTCGCTGATTACGGTTCCGCCCTTACGGCGGGTCACTTTTGGCAAACGCCCCAAAAGTAACCAAAAGGTCTTCGCCCTGACGTTCGGCCCGCTCGCTGGGGCTCGGGGTTCCTTCGCTCCGGGATCGATCCTGGCGCAGCGGCTACGGTTTGCTTCGCTGCACCTCCTTCCGCTGTGTACGACTGCGTCGTACGGTCGCTGCGCTCCCACGCCCGGATCAATCCCTCCACTCAGCCTGCCGACGGGCTCCCAGATCAAGATCAAAAGCGGTACTCGAGCTTGCGCTCATTGTTTTGAGTGGTAAAAAGCATGCGGTGTCTGGCTTTTGTTTTGCGCTGGATTCGCCCCTCACCCCAGCCCTCTCCCGAGGGAGAGGGAGCCGATTTGCGGGTTGTTCAAAATTTGCATTCGACTCGGTATCTCAGGTCGGCATACCTGACCCAAACAACTCGGTCGGTCCCCTCTCCTCTGGGAGAGGGCTAGGGTGAGGGTGCGTTTGATCTGCTTCAAAATGCATTCGACTCGGTATTTCAGGTCGGTGTACTTCGCCCAAACAACTCGGGTCGGTCCCCTCTCCCTCTGGGAGAGGGCTAGGGTGAGGGTGCTTTTGGTTTTGATTGTTTAAATCTGTGTCTGATTTGCCAGAACCTTCCCACAAGGTTTTCAGGTTGTCCGTCGGACGTCGGGTCACTAGTCTCTGGCTGTCGCTGACAACTCAGCGGTCAGGTGTGGAAACCTGAAATTCAAGTAGTTGCTTTGCATTGCTACCGTAATCGTTGTCGGCGTGTTCGTTCGTCTGCAAACTGTGTCGCGGCGGCTGTGCGTGGGCAGACTTTGGTCTGGCCGGTTGCCTACTTATCGGTTTTCCACCCTGCGTACAGCTGCCACCTTTTGTCGTGTGGAAACGACAGAAGAGGGC
>NZ_RCOC01000057.1:0-25046 GCF_004307515.1 Pseudomonas sp. Sample_14
CTCGCGGCGGCATCTTCGATGTCGCCTTCGATGGCCATCATGCCTTCGCGGCGGCTCTTGTTGAGGATCTCGTAGATCAGCCCGAGCACTTCCAGATAGAAAGTGTGGGTGAAGCGCGAACCGAACATGCTCAGGGATTTCTTGAGCACGTGCATCGTCATGTAACCGGGGTTGGCCTGGAGGAACGCGCCAAGGGCCGCACCACCGATGATCAACACCTCGAAGGGCTGGATCAGGGCGGCAATCTTGCCGTGGGAGAGCACGTATCCGCCGAGCACGCTCGCGAATACGACGATGATGCCGATAATTTTAGCCATAGGTAGAAGGTACTTGTTTAAGTCGGGTTCAAGGTCATATTCGGAAGTTAAAAAATCTCTTCTTCTACTTATCGGCAAAACTGCGCCAGACTATAGCCAGTTCAGGCGAAAAGCCAATTTAGCCCATGCCGGGCGCGTCTACAGTCAGTGAAGATCTCGTCCAGACATGGCTAATGAAACGAACATTCCATCGGTAAAACCGAGCACCCTCCAGGCTTGGGTCAAGCTGCTCGACAGCGTTCGCCTGCCCGTACCACAAGAGGCTCACGACAAAGTCTGCCGGGCGATCCGCGACAATCGCAGCTCGCTGCGCGACATCGCCGAGTTGATGCAGGACAGCCCGGCGCTGGCCTTGAGCATCATCCGTGAGGCGAATCGTCACACCCACGGCACCATGGCCGCGCCAGCGGAAAATCTCGAGGTGGCAATCAATCGCCTGGGCCTTGCGCGCACCGAAGAATTGCTCGCGCGCCTGCCCGCCGAACCGCACCGGCAGATCCCCAAGGCTTTGCGCCAATTGCAGTTGATCAGCCAACACGCGACACAGCAGGCCAACGGCTTTTTTGCCAGTCGCCTGGCGCGGCTGTGGCAGGACATCCACTGGGGCAGTCTGCTGTTTTTGTCGCCGCTGTGGCCATTGGCACTGACCTATCCGCAGTTGCTCGAAGAGTGGGAACTGCGGGTGATCCACAAGGGCGAGTCGGCACGTGTGGTCGAAAAGCAATTGTTCGGCGTGCGCCTGTTGAAAATTGCCGAGGCACTGGTCCAGGCCTGGCATCTGCCGATCTGGGTCGAGCAAGGCTACAAATTGCTGCTCAGCGAACAACGCGAACTGGTCAAAGTGCTGCGCATCGCCCGCGACAGCGAGCACCCGCTGCGCCAGCAGAATCGCCTCGACGAAGACCCGACGCTACGCCGCTGGCTCAACCAGCCGGCGAATACCGTGCTGCTCGCCAATGGGCTGGCGCTGTCGGCGCAACAGGCCTGGGACAGTCCGCACAGCAAGCGCTGGCAGTACCTGACCAGCCTGTATCTGCAGATTTCCATGGACGAAGTGCAGCAACAGTTGCACCAGCAAGCGGCGAACAGCGCGCGTCAGCATGCAATGCCCGATCTGTGGCACCCGGCGGTTTCGCTGATCTGGCCGTGGGGCACTCGTCGCTTGCCGGCCGGCATGCTCCCGGCCGCAGCGCCGAATGCGGATGACTTGGGCCAGTGGCGTCGGCAATGCGCCGAACTGCTCGCCGAGCCCAGCCGCTTCACCAATGCCATGAGCCTGACCGTCGCCGCCCGCGAGGCACTGGTGGCCAGCGGCATGCGTCGGGTGATGATTCTGATGGCCGACCGCACGCACTCGACCCTGCGCGTGCACCAGACCGCCGGTTTGCCGAAGGATGCGGCGGCGCTGAGTTTTGTCGTCAGCCAGAGCAAAGTCCTGCAACGCCTGCTCGCTCAGCAGGCGCAGGTGCGGATCACGCCGGAGAACAACGGGCAATTCTCTGCCTTATTGCCAGCGAGCCTGCGCACGCTGTTTCGCGGCGAGCACTTATTCTTGCGTTCGCTGGTGAATAACGGCCGGGTGATCATGATCGTCGTTGCCGATCAGGGCGGCGGGCCGTTCGCCGACATCACTGTGCAGGCCTTCGGCAAAACTGCGCAGTGCATCGAAAAAGCCCTGCACAGCTTTAGCAGCCGCGGCCAATGAGCCTGCGCTACAATCCTCCCCTTTGTGCTCTGGAGACCTCACATGTCTGACTTCTCTGGCTTGCCGCTTGTCATCGAGCCGAGCGACCTGCTGCCGCGTCTGGAGTCCCCGGAACTGATTCTGGTGGACCTGACCAGCCCTGCCCGGTATGCCGAAGGTCACTTGCCCGGCGCACGTTTTGTCGACCCGAAACGCACCCAGCTCGGCCAGCCACCGGCGCCCGGGCTGATGCCGGCGAAGGCCGATCTGGAAGCGTTGTTTGGTGAGCTCGGCCATCGCAAAGACGCGGTATACGTGGTGTATGACGATGAGGGCGGCGGCTGGGCCGGGCGTTTCATCTGGCTGCTCGATGTCATTGGCCACGACAAGTACCACTATATAGACGGTGGTCTGCCGGCCTGGCTGGCGGACGGCATGCCGATGTCGATTCAGGTGCCGGCCGCCGTCGGTGGCCAGGTCTCGCTGACCCTGCACGATGAACCGACCGCCACCCGCGAATACCTGCAAAGCCGTCTCGGCGCCGCCGATCTGGCGATCTGGGACGCGCGTGGGCCGCTGGAATATTCCGGCGAGAAAGTCCTCGCCGCCAAGGGCGGACACATCCCCGGCGCGGTCAATTTCGAATGGACCGCCGGCATGGACCAGACGCGTCAGCTGCGTATCCGCAGCGACATGCCGCAGATCCTCGAAAACCTCGGGATCACCAAGGACAAGGAAATCATTACCCACTGCCAGACCCATCACCGGTCGGGCTTCACTTATCTGGTGGCCAAAGCCCTCGGTTATCCGCGGGTCAAGGGCTACGCCGGTTCCTGGGGCGAATGGGGCAACCACCCTGACACGCCAGTCGAGATTCAAGGTTTTTAAGGACAACTAATGAAAGAGCGTCTGTTTATCCTCAGCCAGTACCTGCTGCCGCATCACCTGCTGTCGCGCCTGGCCGGCTGCATCGCCGAATGCCGCGTGCGCTGGTTCAAGAATGCCTTCACCCAATGGTTCGCCAAGCGTTATAAAGTGGACATGTCGCAAGCACTTGTCGAAGACCTGACCGCTTACGAGCACTTCAACGCATTCTTCACGCGTGCGTTGAAAGACGGCGCGCGTCCACTGGACGAAACTCCGGGCGCGATCCTCAGCCCGGCCGACGGTGCGGTGAGTCAACTCGGCCCGATCGAGCACGGTCGCGTGTTCCAGGCCAAGGGCCACAGTTTCAGCGTGCTCGAATTGCTCGGCGGTGATGCGGCCAACGCAGCGCCATTCATGGGCGGCGACTTCGCCACCATTTACCTGTCGCCGAAGGACTACCACCGCGTGCACATGCCACTGGCCGGCACCCTGCGCGAAATGGTCTACATCCCGGGCCGCATTTTCTCGGTGAACCAGACTACTGCCGAAAACGTCCCGGAGCTGTTCGCCCGCAACGAGCGCGTGGCGTGCATTTTCGACACCGAACGCGGGCCGATGGCCGTGGTGCTGGTTGGCGCGATGATTGTCGCTTCGATTGAAACCGTGTGGGCCGGTCTGGTCACACCACCGAAGCGCGAGCTGAAAACCTTCCGCTACGACGAAGCCGCACGCGCACCGATTCATCTGGAAAAAGGCGCGGAACTGGGGCGCTTCAAGCTCGGTTCAACGGCGATCGTGCTGTTTGGCCCGGATCAGGTGAAGTGGGCCGAAGAGCTGGTGGCCGGCTCGCCAGTGCAGATGGGCCAAGGTCTGGCGCTGCCAAAAGCGTGACCCTGTTTGCGGAAGAAGCCGAGGCTGCTTCCGCAAACCGCGGCATTTGCTGCTATGGTTTTGCTCATGAGCCAGACCAACTTATCTCCCAAGCTGCGCGCTCCGACTCCCACGCAAACGCGCCTGTCGTTCTGCGACGCCAGCCCGCGTGATCTCAAGCGCTGGATCGCCGGCCTGCCCAAGGCCAACATCGGCGAAACCGCCCGCCGGCTCTATCAAGGCCTCGGCGAACTGAACCTGTTGCTCACTCCCAGCGACAATCGCCTGCAACTCCTGGAACTGCTGCGGTCCGAGGTGTATTTCGTCTGCCAGCATCTGGAACGGCATTTTCTGCATCAGGCGATCATGCTCGACGAGCGCTCGCGCAAAGTCAGCAACCTGTGTCAGGCGCTGCAAGGTCAGCTGGCCATCGGCTATAAACAGATCGTTCTGCGCATCCTGCCCAAATACAGCAAGGACCGCGCGACGCTGGTCAGCACCGCCTTGCAACGCGCGGCGCATGCCCTCAAGGCGCAACTGGTGCGCGCCACGCAGTTGTACAGTTCTCCGCCGGAACATGTGTGGTTGGAATTGCACCAGCTGTATCGCAGCGCGGCGCAATTGCAGCTGCAACAACGGCGGCTGCGCGATGATCTGGCCTTTTTGACCAGCGAACTGAGCGTCGAACAGACCTACATCGCCGCGCTGCTATTGGGCAGTGCCCGTTGCAATCAATTGCGTCAAAGCCAGATTGCCCGGCTGGCCGAGGTAATCGAGCCGTGGAGCGCCCTGCTCAAACTGCATCCCGGCAGCGCCGACGACGGTTTGTTCGCCATCAGCCCGGAACTCGATGTCGGCCCGCGCTACCGCAAGATGTTCCGCAGCGAACAACAGAGCGGGCTGCTGGGCTTCGATCCGCAACCGCTGGTCAAACAGCTCGAAACGCACCTGCTGCACCAGTCCACCTCGACCCCACTGCCCGTTTCCGCCGGCCTCAGCGTCGACACCCTGCAACATCTGCACGCTACTTGGGGCCAAGCGGCGGAACGGAGTTTTCAGCGGATCGCCGGCCAAGGCACATTGACTGTGTGCGTCGGCATGAGCGCCCTGCACTTCTACCTCGGCGGCGAGCGCACTTTCAGCGAGTTGCTCAAACATCCCGGTGCCCGCGCGGCAAACTTCAGCAGCGTCGTGGCCAGCGGCGAAAAGGACAGCTGGAGTCAGGCGTTCGACGCTGCCCCGCAAAGTAACGATGAGCTGTTGCCGTACGAGGAAATCCAGTACGACCAGTTGACCGAGGACGACGGCCCCGGCACCGCGCCGAACTATCCGACTTACGCCTTGCCGGTGATCAACCATAGCCCCGGCGGCTATTGCCTGGCCTGGCCCAGCGAAGTACCGGCGGAGTTGCAGGCCGGGGAAATGCTCGGCATTCAGGACAGCGAGGGCAAAGGCTGGAGCATTGCGGTGATTCGCTGGATCCGCCAGGTGCGCGGCAGCGGCACGCAGATGGGCATTGAACTGGTCGCGCCACACGCGCAGCCGTGCGGCTTGCAACTGGTGCGAACGAAAGATGATCACAGCCAGTATTTGCGCGGTTTGCTGTTGCCGGAAATCAGTGCGATCGATGTGCCGGCCACCGTGCTTGCGCCGCGCCTGCCCTTTCAGGAAGGCAACAAGGTGTTGATCAACACCCAGGGCGAAGAACACCGCGCCGGGCTGGATCGGCGGGTGGCGAGTACGCACAGCTTCAACCAGTTCGCCTATCGCTCGCTGGATCCTGCGCAGAATGGCGGAGGTGAGGAGGATTTTGATTCGTTATGGAATTCGCTCTAGATCGAGGCGCGGCCTTCGCGAGCAGGCTCGCTCCCACATTCAAATGCAGTTCAAATGTGGGAGCGAGCCTGCTCGCGAAGAGGCCAGATCAGCTTATCGAGATCTCAGAGCTGCCCGTCACGATCCCGGAAGCCCAACAGATACAACACACCATCCAGCCCCAGCGTTGAGATCGCCTGCTTCGCCGACTGCTTGACCAGCGGTTTGGCGCGGAACGCCACGCCCAGCCCGGCAATCGCCAGCATCGGCAAGTCGTTGGCGCCGTCGCCGACGGCGATGGTCTGCTCCAGACGCAGACCTTCCTTGTGCGCCAGTTCCTTGAGCAAGTCAGCCTTGCGCTGCGCATCGACAATCGGCTCGATCGCCACGCCGGTGCACTTGCCGTCGACCACTTCCAGCTCGTTGGCAAACACGTAATCGATGCCAAGCTTGGCTTGCAACTGCTTGGCGAAATAAGTGAAGCCGCCGGACAGGATGGCGGTTTTGTAGCCGAGGCGCTTGAGTTCGGCGAACAGGGTTTCGGCGCCTTCGGTCAGGCGCAGCGAGGCGCCGATCGAGTCGAGCACGCTGACGTCGAGGCCCTTGAGCAGCGCCAGACGCTCCTTGAAGCTGGCGCGGAAATCCAGTTCACCGGCCATGGCGCGCTCGGTGATTTCCGAAACCCGATCACCCACGCCGGCCGCCTGGGCCAGCTCATCGATGACTTCCGCTTCGATCAGCGTCGAGTCCATGTCGAACACGGCCAGACGCCGGTTGCGACGGAACAGCGAATCTTCCTGGAAGGCGATATCGACGTTCAATTCCTGGGCAACGCTGAGGAATTCGGCGCGCAAGGCCTGCGGATCGGCCGCTTCACCGCGCACGGAAAACTCGATGCAGCCCTTGCCCTTGTCGGCCGGCGTGTCCAGCGGCATGCGCCCCGACAGACGGTCGATATGGTCGATGTTCAAGCCATATTTGGCGGTGATCGCGCTGACCGCCTGCAACTGGCCGGCAGTGACCTTGCGCGTCAGCAGGGTGACGATATGGCGTTTCTTGCCCTGATTGCCCACCCACTGCTGGTAATCTTCTTCGGATACCGGGGTGAAGCGCACTTGCTGATCCAGTTCGTAGCCTTTGAACAGGATGTCCTTGAGCACCGATTTGCCTTGCTCGGAATCGGGAATTTCAACCAGGATGCCGAACGACAGGGTGTCGTGGATCACCGCCTGACCGATGTCGAGAATGTTCACACCACCTTGTGCCAGAACACCGGTGATGGCCGCCGTCAGACCCGGACGGTCGACTCCCGTGATGTTAATCAGGACGATTTCGCGCAACGCGCACCCCCGCAACTGGAAAAAAACCGCATTCTACCCACTTTCAGTGACCATCGGGCACCGCGAGCGCTTTGCCGGTCTGGGGCCTGTCGCTATACTGCGCGTCAACTTCACGGACAAAGAGCCGAGCTCAAGTGAACCGGCCCACGCCAGTCAAAACCGATAACTTCTTCCTGCTGATCTTCCGTGCACTGCGCCATCGCCGTGTACCGATTGCATTGCGCATTGCCAGCCACAACGTGATCCTGGTCGCTCTGGCCCTGGTGATCTATGCCGGGGTGATGGGGCTGCAATTCAAGCAGGCCATGCACGAGCAGGCCGATGCGCTGGGCGAAAGCCTGACCACGCAGACCGCCACCTCCGCCACCGAGCTGCTGGTGTCCAACGACATCCTCAGCCTCAACGTGCTGCTCAACAACCTGACCAAGAACAAACTGGTCGCCCACGCGGCAATCTACAGTGTGGACAACCGCATCCTCGCCGAGTCCGGTCAGCGTCCCAAGCACAGCCTGCTGGGCGAAGCCGAGGGCATGTACGAGAGCAAGATCACTTTTCAGGACGTGACGGCCGGGCAACTGCGCATCAGCCTGGACATGGATCAGTTCCAGCAGCCAATGACCATCAGCCTGCAAAGCATGGGCATTCTGAGCGCGATTCTGCTGGCACTGTCGCTGGCTCTGAGCCTGCGCATGGGCCGTTATCTGTCGACGCCACTGCTGCAATTGCGTGTGTGGCTGCGCCGCATCGACGCGCATACACCGGGCATCGATCGCCAGGATGAAATCGGCGATCTGGCGCGCCAGCTGCACGCCAGCTACGCCCCGGAACCGGAGCCCGAGCCTGAACCCGAGCCGGAATTCGCCGAGGAAGAAGACGAGCCTGAATTCGAGGTGCGTAACCTGCGCGATCCAAGTTTCGACGAAAGCCGCCCGCTGGCTGCGAAGAAACCGGCGCCACGTCACCTGGTCAGCACCGTCGAAGACGATGATGACGATGACGCCTTCGCCGACCTGCGCGACGAATCGCTCAACGGCGCCGCCCAACCGCTCACGCGCAAACCGAGCCCTGACGTTCCACAGCACACCGCCGTACTGGCCGTGCAACTGGGTTCGCAGGAACAATTGCGCCGCTTGCCTCGCGCACGCCTGGAAGAACTGCAGGATCGCTATCGCGACTGCCTCGAGCAGGCAGCGTCGCTGTATCAGGGCGAAATCGAAACCCTCAACGATGGCAGCACGCTGTTGCTGTTCCACACCGAAGATTGCGGCGACGATTACCTGACCAATGCCATCTGCTGCGGCGAACTGCTGCGTGCTCTGGGTCATCAGTTGCAGATCGAGGTCGCAGACAGCGGCATCACCCTGCAATTGCAGCTGGGCCTGACCCTGGGCGATGAGTTGTTCGGCCTGAGCCAGATTGATCTGCTGCTGACCGATTCGGCCCAGGATGCACTGGCCTTGTCGCAACACAGCCGCAATCTGCTACTGGTTGAACGCAAGATCAGCGATGACGCGTTGATCCGCCAGCGTGCGCGGATCCGGCCGATCGCCAGCCCTGAGGGCGCTTGCTGTGTAGAACGGCTGATGGAACCTTATCCGTCGATGCTGGAGCGGCAACTGGCGCGGATGCATGAGCGCCGGGCGTAAGGCTTAGGCCCGATCCGCAAAAGCCCGCAGACGAGTGATTGTCTGCGGGCTTTTTTGTGCGCGGCGTTACTGGAATGTGTGCATCCCTGAAAAGCCCCTCACCCTAGCCCTCTCCCAGAGGGAGAGGGAACCGACCGAGGTGTCTGGCGCCATATATCGACCTGACAGATCTTGGCGATTATGGATTCACCTCCGCGCGTTCACGTCGGTGTAGCTATCGAATATCCCCCAATCGGTCCCCTCTCCCTCCGGGAGAGGGTTAGGGTGAGGGGCTTTTGATCTTCCACCCCACCTCCAGACACAACAAAGCCCGCACAAGGCGGGCTCTGTTCTGACTCGTTCCAGCCTCAGAAGCGAAACACTTCCATATCCGTACGAATCGGCGAGGCCATTGGAATCTTCGGCTGCTTCTCGGCATCCGCCGCTGGCGCTGCGGGTTTCGGCGCGGCTTTACGCGGTGCCTCGGCCACGGGCGGCTGGTTGGCCAGTGGCTTGAGCGCCACCGACAACTGCTCGGCCAGACGCTGCAACAGAACGCCTTGTGCCTGCACCTGGGACGCGGTGCTGCCGGCGTGCGTTTCCTGCAGGTGAATGATGCGATTATCACGCACCTTGCCGCGACGATCGATCAACCGCCACTGCGCATCGAGAATCGCCGGTTGTTTCGCTCCGGAATCCAGACGGGTGATGGTCAGCAACACCTGCACATCCGGCGTGAATCCGGCAGTAGCAGGCGCCAGCACCACACGCTGGCTGTCCAGGTGACCGGCGACCTGCCGCATCAGCAACTGATCGATATCCGACGAAAGGCTGCCAGCCCAACGACCGTCGGTCGCCGCTTGCAGGCTGCCGTCGGGTTGACGTTGCAGTAGGGTTTCGCGTTGCAGGTAATCGGCTACAACCACCGGCCCCAGCAAAACCGCCATGCCCGCGCTTTGCGCAGGCTGAACCGGACTTCCGCTGTCCAGTTGATACAGCGACACCGGCTGGTGAACGCTGCAACCCGCCAGGCCAAGAACGCCGGCGAGCAACAAAATAAGGGGGCGTAGAGCAGTCATCATCCCGTCCAGGTGGCCGCCACAAGGCTGACCACAGTGAAAATACTCAATAAATATGAAGAACGCTCGGCCACGCCGGCGCTTGAAAGGCCATATCATCCGTGAATATGCGTTCCGACTCCAGCGCCAAAGCGTCGATCTACGCGTTTAATCGCAGATCGAACGCTCTAGGAAGGCGTTCTCGCCTAATTGAGGTTTTCGACGAGCAGCGCATCGACCCGTTGGAAGCCCCGCGGAAGTTTGTTTCCGCGCCGTCCACGCTCACCTTTGTAGTGCTCGAGGTCGTCGGCTTTCAGTGACAGGGTCCGTTTTCCAGCCTGCAACACCAGGGTGGCGCCTTCCGGCAGAACGGCGATGTCCGTGACGTATTCTTCGCGACTGGCCACGCGCTCACCGGAGATACCGATGATCTTGTTGCCTTTGCCCTTACCCAATTGTGGCAGATCACTGATTTTGAAGATCAGCAGGCGACCTTCGGTCGTGACCGAGGCCAGCCAGTTCTGCTCACGATCGGCCACAGGGCGCGGTGCGATGACCTTGGCGTTGTTCGGCAAGCTCAACAGCGCCTTGCCGGCCTTGTTCTTCGCTTGCAAATCTTCACCCTTGACCACAAAGCCGTAACCGGCATCGGAGGCAATCACGTACAGCGCATCGTCTTCGGGCATCAGCACGCATTCGAACGAGGCGCCCGGTGGCGGCGTCAGACGGCCGGTCAACGGTTCGCCCTGACCACGGGCCGACGGCAAGGTATGAGCAGCAACCGAATAGCTGCGGCCGGTGGAGTCGATGAACACGGCAAACTGGTTGGAGCGCCCCGCCGCCGAGGTCTTGAAGCCATCGCCGGCCTTGTACGACAGACCGGTGGCGTCGATGTCATGGCCCTTGGCCGAACGTACCCAGCCTTTTTCCGACAGCACGACGGTGACTTTCTCGTTCGGCAGCAGGTCGTGCTCGCTCAACGCCTTGGCTTCGGCGCGCTCGACGATTGGCGAGCGGCGGTCGTCGCCGTAGGTTTCGGCGTCTTTGAGCAGCTCGGTGCGCACCAGTTTCTTCAGCTTCGCTTCGCTGCCCAGCAGGGCTTGCAGCTTGGCTTGTTCCTTGAGCAGTTCGTCCTGCTCGTCGCGCAGCTTCATCTCTTCCAGTCGCGCCAACTGACGCAGACGGGTGTCGAGGATGTAGTCGGCCTGAATTTCGCTGAGGGCGAAGCGCTCGATGAGCTTGGCTTTCGGATGCTCCTCGGTACGGATGATGTGAATCACTTCATCCAGGTTGAGGTAAGCAATCAGCAAACCGTCCAACAGGTGCAGACGACGCTCGACCTTGTCGAGGCGGAATTGCAGGCGGCGACGCACGGTCAGCACGCGGAACTCCAGCCATTCGACCAGCAGCGCACGCAGGTTTTTCAGCTGCGGCTTGCCGTCCAGACCGATGATGTTGACGTTGACCCGGTAGGTCGATTCCAGCTCAGTGCTGGCGAACAGGTGCTGCATCAGCGCTTCGTGATCGACGCGGCTGTTGACCGGGATGATCACGATGCGGCACGGGTTTTCGTGGTCGGATTCGTCACGCAGATCGGCGATCTGCGGCGCTTTCGACGGTTTGGCCTGCATCAGCGCGGCAATCTGCTCCAGCACTTTGGCGCCGGAGACCTGATGCGGCAGCGCGGTAACGATGATGTCGCCGTCCTCGACGTGGTACACGGCGCGCATACGCACCGAGCCCTTGCCGGTTTCGTACATCTTCAGCAGGTCGGCGCGCGGCGTGATGATTTCCGCTTCGGTCGGATAATCCGGACCCTGAATGTGTTCGCAGAGCTGCTCGACCGTGGCTTTCGGCTCATCGAGCAGACGCACGCAGGCGGTGGCGACTTCGCGCAGGTTGTGCGGCGGCACATCGGTGGCCATGCCCACGGCGATACCGGTGGTGCCGTTGAGCAGAATGTTCGGCAGGCGCGCTGGCAACACCAGCGGTTCCTGCAGGGTGCCGTCGAAGTTCGGCCCCCAGTCAGCGGTGCCCTGGCCCAGCTCGCTGAGCAGCACTTCGGAATAGCGCGACAGCCGCGCTTCGGTGTAACGCATGGCGGCGAAGGACTTGGGATCGTCCGGCGCACCCCAGTTGCCTTGGCCGTCGACCAGCGTGTAGCGATAGCTGAACGGCTGCGCCATCAGCACCATCGCTTCGTAGCACGCCGAGTCGCCGTGGGGGTGGAATTTACCGAGCACGTCACCGACGGTACGCGCCGATTTCTTGTGCTTGGAATCGGCGTCCAGCCCCAGCTCGCTCATGGCGTAGACGATACGCCGCTGTACCGGTTTCAGGCCGTCGCCGATATGCGGCAAGGCACGATCCATGATCACGTACATGGAGTAGTTGAGGTAGGCATTTTCGGTGAAGTCAGCCAGCGATCGGCGTTCTACACCGTCCAGGCTGAGATCAAGGGAGTCGCTCATGCGGGCCTCATCGGTTCGTTGTCTGGCGCAGCAGCATGGTGCCACCGCGCTGGGTAAATTCAAGTCTGTTCAGGGCGCTCATGCCGAGCAGCACCTGATCGCCATGCAGCCCCGGCGCCACCAGTGCGCGGACATCCCGCAGGACGATGTCGCCCAGTTGCAGGCGGGCAATCTTCGTTCGATAGCCCTGGCTCAGGCCATTGGCCGTGCTCAGGGTCACGCCGAAACCTTCTTGCAGCTTCAAACGCTTGGCCAGATCCGCCGGGATCGCCACATCGGTGGCGCCGGTGTCGAGCATGAACTCGACCGGCTCGCCGTTGATCTGGCCGCTGGCGACAAAATGCCCTTGGGCATTGCTCGCCAGTTTCACTTCGATAAATCCTTCGCCCTGCTCCGACGTGACCACTATGTTCGGATTCTGCTGGCGCTGTTCCCACTGACCGAAAAACCGCGTCGCGAGAAACAGCGCCGCGCACCAGGCGAGGATCATCAACACCCGACCGGCACGCTTGCCCGGTGGCTGCTGGCTCATGGCCTGGCACTCCAGCCACCGTCCGGCGCGGCAAAGCGCCAGACCACCGGGCGGACTTCGCCATCAGCACGCGGGCCAAAATTGTTGTCGACGCCGATCCACGCACCTTCGGCATCAATGATCAGCGCTTCCTCCAGTCCGTAGTTCTGCGAGTAGCGACGTTGTTCCCGCAACAGTTCGCCGGCATACGACCAGCATTGCTCGACTTTGGCCGTCTGTGCATCGCGACGACAAATCTCGAACGCGTTGCGTTCAAGGGTAAACAGCTTGCCGTTGAACAAGGAAATGTCGGAAAAGTCGCGATGAACCGCTTTCGCCTTGGGAAACTGTGGCGGCTGCATCTCCTTGCCGCCCTCACTGAGCAGCACGCAGCGACCGTCACAATCCCACACCGTCTGCTGGCGCTTGATCAGCAGCAAACCGCGCTTTTGCCGTTCGGCGGCCAGCCATATCTGATCACCGGCCGGGTTGATCGCCAAGCCCTCGAAGATCGAATTGAACTTGAGCAGCAGGCCGCTCGCCCGCGCTTCGCGAACCAGCAGCGGCGAGATTTTCAGCCAGTTCGCCGGGCCGCTGACCGGCACCTGCAACACCGCCGCATGGGCCTCACTGACGATGTAGCGATTGCCTACGCTGTCGCAACTGATGCCTTCGAAATCCAGATCGCCACCGCGAATGAACGATGCAGCCCAGGTGCGCGAACTCAAACCCCACGGCAAGCCGCTCTCGGGCACGGGCGGCACGTCGATGTGCACGGTTTGCGCCTGCCAGACCGGATCGCGGGTATCGAGCCGATAGATCTGCTCGTCATCGCGATCGGAAACCGTCCACAGCTCATTGCCGCACATGGCCAGCCCCGACAGGTTACCGCCGCGCATGCCTTCGACCGGGTGCTCGGAAAGCAGTCGCAATTGTTGCAGCGGCTCGGCCGACACGCTCAGCGCACTCAGCAGCAACGCACCCGCCAAGGCCCAGCCAAACTGCATCAGGCCAGCACCTCGGCGAGGTTGCCTTTGGATTCCAGCCAGGATTTGCGGTCACCGGCGCGTTTCTTCGCCAGCAGCATGTCCATCATTTCCGAGGTTTCGGCGAAGTCTTCGCCCAGCGTCAACTGCACCAGACGCCGGGTGTTCGGGTCCATGGTGGTTTCACGCAGTTGCGGCGGGTTCATTTCGCCCAGCCCCTTGAATCGGGTGACCTGCGGCTTGCCGCGTTTCTTCTCGGCGACCAGGCGATCGAGAATACCGTCGCGCTCGGCCTCGTCGAGGGCGTAGTAAATCTCTTTGCCGAGGTCGATACGGTACAGCGGCGGCATCGCCACATAGACGTGACCGGCGTCCACCAACGGGCGGAAGTGCTGGACGAACAGCGCGCACAGCAAGGTCGCAATGTGCAGACCGTCGGAGTCAGCGTCGGCGAGGATGCAGATCTTGCCGTAGCGCAGCTGGCTCATGTCCGCCGCGCCCGGATCGACGCCGATGGCCACGGCGATGTTGTGCACTTCCTGGCTGGCGAGCACTTCGCTGCCGTCGACTTCCCAGGTGTTGAGGATCTTGCCGCGCAACGGCAGGATCGCCTGGAACTCCTTGTCCCGCGCCTGTTTGGCCGAACCGCCGGCGGAGTCACCCTCGACCAGGAACAGCTCGGAACGCACCGGGTCCTGCCCGGCGCAGTCAGCCAGTTTGCCCGGCAATGCCGGACCTTGGGTGACGCGTTTGCGCTCGACTTTCTTGCTCGCCTTGAGACGGCGGCCGGCGTTGTTGATCGCCAGTTCGGCCAGGGCCAGACCGGTCTCCGGGTTGGCGTTGAGCCACAGGCTGAAAGCGTCTTTCACCACTCCGGAGACGAACGCCGCCGCTTCACGGGAAGACAGACGCTCTTTGGTCTGGCCGGAGAATTGCGGTTCCTGCATTTTCATCGACAGGACGAAAGCGATGCGCTCCCAGACGTCTTCCGGCGCCAGCTTCACGCCGCGCGGCAGCAGGCTGCGGAATTCGCAGAACTCGCGCATCGCATCGAGCAGGCCCTGACGCAGACCGTTGACGTGCGTGCCGCCCTGCGCGGTCGGAATCAGGTTGACGTAGCTTTCCTGCACCGCGTCGCCACCTTCCGGCAGCCACAGCAGCGCCCAGTCGACCGCTTCCTTATTACCGGCGAAAGCGCCGCAGAACGGCTCGTTTGGCAGACGTTCGAATTCGCTGACCGCATCGACCAGATAAGAGCGCAGGCCGTCTTCGTAATGCCACTCGACTTTCTCGCCGGTGCCTTTGTCTTCGAAGCTGACCAGCAGCCCCGGGCACAACACAGCCTTGGCCTTGAGCACGTGCTTGAGGCGGCTGATGGAGAATTTCGGTGAGTCGAAGTATTTCGGGTCCGGCGCGAAGTACACGCTGGTGCCGGTGTTGCGCTTGCCGACGGTGCCGACGATTTCCAGCTCGGACGCCTTGAAGCCGTCCTTGAAGGTCATCTGGTATTCGTTGCCGTCACGCTTGACCCGTACGCGCACTTCGGTCGACAGCGCGTTGACCACGGAAATACCCACCCCGTGCAGACCGCCGGAGAACTGGTAGTTCTTGTTGGAGAACTTGCCGCCCGCGTGCAGCTTGGTAAGGATCAGTTCGACGCCGGACACACCCTCTTCCGGGTGGATGTCGACCGGCATGCCACGGCCGTCGTCGCTGACTTCCAGCGAATGGTCGGCGTGCAGGATGACCTGCACCGATTTGGCGTGGCCGGCCAGGGCTTCGTCGACGCTGTTGTCGATGACTTCCTGGGCGAGGTGGTTCGGCCGACTGGTGTCGGTGTACATGCCGGGGCGTTTGCGCACCGGGTCGAGGCCCGAGAGGACTTCGATGGCGTCGGCGTTATAAGAACTAGCGCTGGGAGTGGCCATAAGGTCTCGTCGTCAGTCATTCATGAAAGAGGGGCAAGACTTCACAGCGTGGTGAAATCGATTGCCTGATACATATCGGCAGCCATGCCGGCAAAACTCAGCAACGCCGGCAATTGCCCGGCAAAGCCCTGGAAACTGTGGTCGCCGCCAGCCTGGATGCGCAAGGCACAGGCGCGGTAATACTGTTGGGCGAGGCGATAATCCAGCGTTTCGTCGCCGGTTTGCAACCAGACCTGATAACGCTGCGGATCCTGCGGTGGTGGCACTTCCAGTTCGGCCAGCGCCGTGACGTGGTCGTGGGTCAGTTCCCAGGTTTCATCGGTGTAGAGGTTCTGCTGCGTGCCCAGATAACCATCGAACATTCGGTGCGGGCTGACCGCCGGATTGACCAGCAGGGCTTTCAGGCCATGGCGCTCGGCCAGGTGAGTCGCATAGTAGCCGCCGAGCGAACTTCCCACCAGCAACGGCCGGCCCAGCTCGGCGATTGCCTGCTCGAGCTGACCGATGGCTTCGCGCGGATGGTGATGCAGCGCCGGCACGCGCAATTGCTCGCTCAATCCCAGCCGCTCCATGACCGCGACCAGCTGACAGGCCTTCTTCGAGGCCGGCGCGCTGTTGAAACCGTGGATATAGAGGATCGAACCGGACATTTGAGCTCCCTGGCTGTCGGCGAAAGATAGCGGAGTTTACAGGGAGAAGGACCGGGATTGGGGGTGGGTTCAATAAATTGGTGTGACAGCACAAGCTGCCCTCACCCTAACCCTCTCCCGGAGGGAGAGGGAACCGACTGGGGGATATTCGAGAGCTACACCGACCTGAACGTTTTGCTGCGAATCCATAATCGATATCGCTGTTTCAGGTCGATGCACAGCCAAAGACACCGCGGTCGGCCCCCTCTCCCTCTGGGAGAGGGCTGGGGTGAGGGTCTTTGATTGTCAGTTCAGTAACCGTTGGAGCCGTAATCGACTGTGAACTCGAAGTCGGTGACTCTTTCGACGCCCGTTTCCAATTTCCCGTCCGGCAACAACCGCAGCCAGCGATACCCCGGCGCCTGCTCGCCCACTTTGAAATCCGCACTCCCCGGCTCGAACTGGATGCACGTCGAGGGCGAGGCCATCAAGCGCACGCCATTGCGGTCGCGATCGATTTCCTGATGCACATGCCCCCACAGCACCGCGCGAACCTGTGGAAAGCGATCCAGCACTTCAAAGAACGCTTCCGGGTTGCGCAGGCCGATCGGCTCCATCCATGCGCAGCCGATCGACACCGGATGATGATGCAGGCACACCAGATGATGACGCTCCGGCGCCTCGCTCAGCGCGCGGGCCAGCAGCTGCAACTGATCATCCTGCAGATAACCCGGCACCGAACCCGGCACCGCCGAATCCAGCATCGTCACCCGCCAATTGCCGATATCGACTACCGATTCGAGCAAGGTGCTCTGCACCGCCGCCTCGGCCATGACCATCGGCTCGTCGTGATTGCCGGGAATCCAGCGCGCCGGGGCATTGATCTGCGCGCTCATCTGGCGGAAGGCCTGATACGACTCCAGCGTGCCGTCCTGGGAAATATCTCCGGTCGCCAGCAGCAGATCGATCTGCGCCTGTTGCGCCAAAACCAGGTCGATGACCTGTTGCAGGCTCTCGCGGGTCTTCATGCCCAGCAGCTTGCTGTGCGCTTCAGCGAACAGGTGGCTGTCGGACAACTGCACCAGCAGCGCCGGGTCGGCGCTGGTAATTGTCGATACGCTGGGCAAGGCGCTCTCCCGGGGCTAGGCACGCAATGGATGGGTGCGGCAATTATGCTGGGGGATGACACAAAGGGGAAACCGCCGAAGCGGACGCAGTTCACAACTAGCGAACGACTTCGTACTCGTGCCCCAACGCCAGGCAATGACTCAGCCATTCGCCCAGAAACACATTGAGCTGGGCCTTTTCATCGGGCTGGTGCATGGCGGCGTTCGGGTAAGGATAGATGCCGCGAAAGCGTCGTGCATGCTCGGCGCTGACCACTTCGGCCATGCGCGCGTCGTGGTAGACCTGCACTTCCAGTTGCGGCACCGGCAACCATGGCAGGCTGTGCTCCTGGCGTACCTGCAAGGTCGTGGTGTACGGGCAGGTCTGCAGCACCTCGAGGGCGAGCACGCCGAGCATCTGCTCGCCCTGGGTCACGGCGATACGCCGCGCCTCGGGTTCGTTGCGCATGTCCGGCAGCAGTCGCATCAGGCGCGCGTAGTTGGCCTCGCAGGCGGCTTGCAGCCCCACGAGGTCAACCCGATAACGATCGCGCAGCTTGTTTACGACCATAGCCCCCTCACTTCGGCGCGGTTCAGCGCCAGCCACTGCAAGGCGATGATGCTCGCCGCGTTGGCAATCCGTCCGTCACGCACGGCCTGCAAGGCATCTTCAAAGGCCCAGACCGTTACGCGAATGTCTTCGGCCTCTTCTTCCAGCCCGTGCAGACCGCCGACACCGTCGGTGCTGCAACGCCCCAGATACAAATGCACGAATTCGTTGCTGCCACCCGGCGATGGGAAGTACTTGGTCATCGGCCACAACGCCTTGATGTCCAGCCCAGCTTCCTCCTGCGCCTCGCGGTGAGCAACTTCTTCCGGCTGCTCATCCTTGTCGATCAGACCAGCGACCAGCTCGACCAGCCACGGGTTGTCGGCCTTGCCCATGGCGCCGACGCGAAACTGCTCGATCAGCACCACTTCATCGCGCTGCGGATCGTAAGGCAGGACGCACACGGCATCGTGGCGCACGAAGATTTCCCGGTTGATCTCGCGGCTCATGCCCCCGGCGAACAGCTCATGGCGCAAGTGCACACGGTCGAGCTTGTAGAAGCCCTCGTAGCATTTTTCGCGCCGCACGATATCCACGGCGGTCGGAATGGCGTTGGCAAAGTCAGTCATGATCATCCTCTTTACTGCATATCCTTTACGGGGTTTCCGTGTACAACCGGCAACCTCGACTTCGCGCCATCCTAACGCGCCCGCACCGTTTGATGCAGCCCCTTTACCGTCAGCGGGATGGACGGTGAAGCTGAAACACACTCTAATCAGCTTAGTGGCGAACTGACTGCTCCGTTGAGAGTCGAAGCGGTATCTTTTTGCCTTCCCCTGCTTTCGAAAGGACGCCCATGTCGCTTTTCAAAATTGCCTCTGTGGCCGCTATTGCCCTGACTCTGGGCGCCTGTGCCAGCCTGTTCCAGCCCAACTATCGCACGCCGCTGGAAACCACCCGCGACGCCTCGGAACAACTCAAACCCGGCTGTTCCAATCCCGATTGCCCGCTGGTGAACATCGACACCCTGCGTTTCCCGGATGAGCCGGCACTGGACGGCATCATCGAAAAACGTCTGCTGCAAATGACCCGCACCGAGAAGAACGCGCCGGTAGCGCCAACCTTGGCCGCCTACCGCGAGCAGTTTCTGGCCAGCGCCGGCCCGCGCAACAGCAGCTATCTGCAAGCGAAAGTACGCGAGCAGCATGACGGACTGGTGATCATCGAGTTGTCGAGCTACCTCGACACTGGCGGCGCCCACGGCACGCCGGGTCGCGGTTTCATCAACTATTCGCGCCAGCAGCACAAGGTGTTGAATCTCTCCGACATGCTGCTGCCGGGTCAGGAAGAGGCATTCTGGAAAGCCGCGCAAGTGGCGCACAACAGTTGGCTGATCAGCACCAAGCTCGATCAGGAGGCGGAATTCGTCGCGAACTGGCCGTTCGTGAAAACCCCGCACGTGGCGCTGACCTACGGTGGCGTGATCCTCAAGTACGACGTGACCACCATCGCGCCCTATGCGCTGGGCCACGTCGAACTGAAGATTCCTTACCCGCGCCTGAACGGCATTCTCAAGCCTGAGCTGTTTCCCGGCCGTAACTGAAGGCCCGGCCCAGCACTAACTGCAACAGCCCTGCCAGCACCAGCGCCGGCAGGGTTGCGCCGACATCCGGATACAGATTCGCCAGCAAGTGGTAGGTGCTCACGCCACCCAGCCACGCCAGCAACGCCGGCCAGCGCAATGCGGCTGAGGCGACCTGAGCACTGCGCTTGCGCAGGATGAAGTGATCCACCAGCACCACGCCGAACAGCGGCGCAAACACCGAGCCGATCAACAGCAGGAAATTCTGGTACTGCGCCAACGGCGCCAGCAGTGCGATCAGCGTGCAGATCACGCCGATGGCCAAGGCCAGGTGCTCGACTTTCAGACGCAACAGAATCCCGCTCGAGACCGCTGCCGAATGAATATCGGCAAAAGCGTTTTCCGACTCGTCGAGCAGAATCAGCAACAGCGGAATGCCCAGACCGGCACCGGCCAGAGCCAGCAGCAGCGCATTGACTTCGCCGCTCGGCGCGAACGCCAGGGTGTAGGCCACGCCAAGGCTCATCAGCCAGAAATTACCGATGAAAAAACCGACAGCCGTGCCACCGAAGACACTCTTCGCGCGTTTGCCGAAACGCGAATAGTCGGCAATCAACGGCAGCCACGACAGCGGCATGGCGATAGCAATGTCGAAGCCCACCGCAAACGGCATCGAACCGTCACCGGCGCGCGCCCACAGCGCCGCGAGGTCGGCTTTGGCGAACAGGTTCCAGGTCAGCCACAGGCACGCGGCGAGCAACAGCCAGATGCCCCACTTGCGCAGAATCTGCCGCACGAACGTCAACGGCCCGCTCACCGCGAGCAAGGTCGCCAGTGCGCCGAAAAACATCGTCCACAGCATCGGATTGGCCCACAGCGAACCTTCGCTGAAGGCGCGGGTGCCGAGCAGGCTGGCGGCATCGCGCATGACGATGATTTCGAACGAGCCCCAGCCGATCAGTTGCAGCAGATTGAGCAGCGCCGGCAGGCTCGCGCCTTTGCTGCCAAGGCTGAGCTTCAGCGCGGCCATTGATGACAGGCCGGTGTCGCTGCCGATCACGCCGACTGCAGCCAGCAACAGCACGCCCACCAGCGTGCCGAGGAAGATGGCCAGCAAAGAACCGGACAGGCCCAGGCCCGGCGCGAGCAATGCGCCGGTCTGCAAAACCATCAGGCCGATGCCGAGGGAGAACCACAGGGAAAACAGATCGCGACCGCCGAAGACACGCTTTTCAGCGGGGACGGCGAGGTCGGGGGAATAAGTGCCGGGTTGAATGCTCAAGGGTGTTATCTCAAAGGGACATTTGTTGTGATCGTTCCCACGCTCTGCGTGGGAATGCCTCTCGGGACGCTCCGCGTCCAGTGACGCGGAGCGTCACGGGCTGCATTCCCACGCGGAGCGTGGGAACGATCAGTACGGGGTCAAACTTTCTTGTACAGCTGACTGCCTTCCTGTTTGAACCGCTCGGCCTGCTCAGCTAGCCCCTTGGCGACGTCCACATCGACCGCGTCAATGCGTTGGTTGGCCGCATACTCGCGGACTTCCTGGGTGATTTTCATCGAGCAGAATTTCGGCCCGCACATCGAGCAGAAATGCGCGACCTTGGCCGAGTCCTTCGGCAGGGTTTCGTCGTGATAGGAACGCGCGGTGTCCGGGTCCAGGCCGAGGTTGAACTGGTCTTCCCAGCGGAATTCGAAACGCGCCTTGCTCAGTGCGTTGTCACGGATCTGCGCGCCCGGGTGTCCCTTGGCCAGGTCCGCCGCATGTGCGGCGATCTTGTAAGTGATGATCCCGGTTTTCACGTCATCCTTGTTCGGCAGGCCCAAGTGCTCCTTCGGCGTCACGTAGCAGAGCATCGCGCAACCGAACCAGCCGATCATTGCCGCGCCGATACCGGAAGTGATGTGGTCATAGCCCGGCGCAATGTCGGTAGTCAGCGGGCCGAGGGTGTAGAACGGCGCCTCGTCGCAGCATTCGAGCTGCTTGTCCATGTTCTCTTTGATCAACTGCATCGGCACGTGGCCCGGGCCTTCGATCATGCATTGCACGTCGTGCTTCCAGGCAATCTTGGTCAGCTCGCCGAGGGTTTCCAGTTCGCCGAATTGCGCTTCGTCGTTGGCGTCGGCAATCGAGCCCGGACGCAGGCCATCGCCCAGCGAGAAGCTGACGTCGTAGGCCTTCATGATTTCGCAGATTTCGTCGAAGTGGGTGTAGAGGAAGTTCTCTTTGTGGTGCGCCAGGCACCACTTGGCCATGATCGAACCGCCACGGGAGACGATGCCGGTGACGCGCTTGGCGGTCAGCGGTACGTAGCGCAGGAGCACGCCGGCGTGAATGGTGAAGTAGTCGACGCCCTGCTCGGCCTGTTCGATCAGGGTGTCGCGGAACAGCTCCCAGGTCAGGTCTTCAGCGACGCCGTTGACCTTCTCCAGCGCCTGATAGATCGGCACGGTACCGATCGGCACCGGCGAGTTGCGGATGATCCACTCGCGGGTTTCGTGAATGTGTTTACCGGTGGACAGGTCCATCACCGTGTCCGAGCCCCAGCGAATGCCCCAGGTCAGCTTCGCCACTTCTTCTTCGATCGAAGAACCCAGGGCGCTGTTGCCGATGTTGCCGTTGATCTTCACCAGGAAGTTACGGCCGATGATCATCGGTTCCAGTTCGACGTGGTTGATGTTGGCGGGAATGATCGCGCGGCCGCGGGCAATTTCTTCGCGGACGAATTCCGCGGTGATTTCTTGCGGAATGCTTGCGCCGAAGCTGTGGCCGGCATGTTGCTGCTTGAGCAGGCCGGCCGCGCGCGCTTCTTGCAGCTTCATGTTTTCGCGGATGGCGACGTATTCCATCTCGGCAGTGATGATGCCTTTGCGCGCGTAGTGCATCTGGCTGACGTTGGCCCCGGCCTTGGCGCGGCGCGGGTTGTTGACGTGGGCGAAGCGCAGTTTGGTCAGTTCGGCATCGGCCAGACGCTGCTGGCCGAAGTTCGAGCTCAGGCCCGGCAGGCGCTCGGTATCGCCACGGTCATCGATCCACGCTGAACGCACATCGGCCAGACCTTTGCGCACATCGATGACCACGTTCGGATCGGTGTACGGGCCGGAAGTGTCGTAGACAGTGACCGGCGCATTGATCTCGCCGCCGAAATCGGTCGGGGTTACATCGAGGCTGATTTCGCGCATCGGCACGCGAATGTCCGGGCGCGAGCCCTGAACGTAGACTTTTTGCGAACGGGTGAACGGCTTGACCGACTGCTCGTCGACCTTGGCCGAGTCACTCAGGTTGATCGCGTTTTTTTCTTTTGTTGTCATCACAGGCTCTCCAGACAGCATCCAGCAGTGGATTGTCGGAGCAGAACCTGAAAGGCACGGACGCACCAGGACCGGTGCTGTGCATTCGTCATGGCGTTCGATTGTCGAACAATATCCCGGACGAAGCACAAGAGGACTCGCCGGGTGACGAGAAATCTTGTTCCCTACGCAGGCGCTAACCTGATCAGGTTCAACGGGATCCGAAATTATTCGATCTCAGCCTCATAGCAAGGCACCCCGACAAGAACCCGGCCAGTCTAGACACAACCATCAAGGAACGCCAACACCGCAGCGAACGCCATGATGAATGGCGTAAATACCCAAGCTGGCCGATTGTTGCCGGAGCAATGCGCAACTACACTCGCTGGGCCTGCTCAAACTTGACGCTGTGCGGGCTGCGCCTTACCTTTGGCGCCCGGATTACTTCCATAATATTCATGCTAGGGATCGCCTCATGCTGCGCAAACTTTCATTGGCTGTTGCCGTGTCCTGTGCGTCCAACACAATGGCCTGGGCAGCGGAAGCACCATTGTCGACCAAAACCGATCTGGTCAGCGTCTATCAGGAAGCGGTCGACAACAACGCCGACCTCGCGGCGGCCCGCGCCCAGTATGGCGCGCAGAAAGAAGTGGTGCCCCAGGCCCGCGCCGGTCTGCTGCCGAACCTGTCCGGTGGCGCCGAAGTTGCTGACGTGCGCACCTCGATCGACCAGCCTTCAGCCATCGCCAACCGCAGCGCGCATTCCTATCAGGCGACCCTCGCGCAGCCGCTGTTCCGCGCCGATCGCTGGTTCCAGTATCAAGCGGCGAAGGACGTCAACGAGCAGGCCGCTCTGCAGCTGTCGGCCACCGAGCAAAACCTGATCCTGCAGAGCGCTGAAAGCTACTTTAACGTGCTGCGCAGCCAGGACAATCTGGCCTCGACCAAAGCTGAAGAAGCGGCGTTCAAACGTCAGCTCGACCAGTCCAATGAGCGCTTCGATGTCGGCCTTTCGGACAAGACTGACGTGCTGCAATCGCAAGCCAGTTACGACACCGCGCGAGCCAACCGCATCGTCGCCCAGCGTCAGGTCGATGATGCGTTCCAGGCGTTGATCACCCTGACCAACCGCCAGTACAACTCGATTCAGGGCATCGTCCACACGCTGCCGATCCTGCCGCCGGCACCCAACGATGCAAAATCCTGGGTCGACACGGCGGCGCGGCAGAACCTCAATCTGCTCGCCAGCAACTACGCGGTCAGCTCCGCCGAGCAGACGCTCAAGCAGCGCAAAGCCGGCCACTTGCCGACCCTCGACGCCGTGGCGAAATACGAGAAAGGCGACAACGACGCCCTCGGCTTCGCCAACCCCAACTCGTTCGGCGCGCCTTATGGCGGCAACGTCGAGCAGAGCACCCTGGGCCTGCAACTGAACATCCCGATCTACAGCGGCGGCCTGACCAGTTCGCAAGTGCGCCAGTCCTATGCGCAACTGGATCAGAGCGAACAGCAGCGCGAATCGCTGCGCCGGCAAGTGGTGGAAAACACCCGCAATCTGCACCGCGCGGTGAACACCGACGTCGAGCAGGTGCAGGCGCGCCGCCAGTCGATCATCTCCAACCAGAGCGCGGTGGAAGCCACGGAAATCGGTTATCAGGTCGGCACACGCAACATCGTCGACGTGCTCGACGCGCAGCGCCAGCTGTACACCTCGGTGCGCAACTACAACAACACCCGCTACGACTACATCCTCGACAACCTGCGCCTGAAGCAGGCGGCGGGGACCCTGAACCCGGGTGACCTGGAAGATCTGCGGCGTTATCTGAAAGCCGACTACAACCCGGACAAGGATTTCCTGCCACCGGATCTGGCGTCGGCGGCCGAGGCGCAGCTCAAGGCCCGGCCATAAACAGTCTGGAATGAATCCCCTGTGGTGAGGGGATTTATCCCCGTCCGGCTGCCCAGCAGTCGTAAATCCTGCTGGCCAGATCTGCCTGAATCACCGCGTCGAATGGTTTCGGGGCTGCTTCGCAACCCAGCGGGGATGAATCCCCTCACCACAGTAATATTCCAGGCGACTATTGGATCAGCCGCGCCAGACCATCCAGCCAAAGGCGCGGCCATGAAAAATCTGGAATGAATCCCCTGTGGTGAGGGGATTTATCCCCGTCCGGCTGCGCAGCAGTCGTAAATCCTGCTGGCCAGATCTGCCTGAATCACCGCGTCGAATGGTTTCGGGGCTGCTTCGCAACCCAGCGGGGATGAATCCCCTCACCACAGTAATATTCCAGGCGACTATTGGATCAGCCGCGCCAGACCATCCAGCCAAAGGCGCGGCCATGAAAAATCTGGAATGAATCCCCTGTGGTGAGGGGATTTATCCCCGTCCGGCTGCGCAGCAGTCGTAAATCCTGCT
>NZ_RCOC01000057.1:25056-55752 GCF_004307515.1 Pseudomonas sp. Sample_14
CCTGTGGTGAGGGGATTTATCCCCGTCCGGCTGCGCAGCAGTCGTAAATCCTGCTTGCCAGATCTAACTGAATCACCGTGTTGAATGGTTTTGGGGCTGCTTCGCAACCCAGCGGGGATGAATCCCCTCACCACAGTCATATTCCAGGCGACTATTGGATCAGCCGCGCCAAACCATCCAGCAGCCGCTGCAATGCGCCCTGATTGCGCCGCATCACCGCCAGCCCGGCCTCGGCCATGCGCTGCGCATCACGCGGCAGTTCGAACAAGCGCTGCACCTCGACTGCGAGGCCTTCAGCATCATCCACTTCGGCCAATGCCCCGGCTTCGCGCAGTTGCGCGGCGATGTCGAGGAAGTTGAACAGGTGTGGGCCGCTGAGTACCGGTTTCGCCAGCGCGGCGGGTTCGAGCAGGTTGTGCCCGCCATTCGGCACCAGACTGCCGCCGACAAATGCGCTGTCGGCCAGGGCATAGAGAAACAGCAACTCGCCCATGGTGTCGCCAAGCAGCACGCTCGTCTGCACATCGACATTGGCCCCGGTCGAGCGACGTACCGTGGCGAAACCTTCGCGCTGGCACAGCTCGAACACCGAATTGAAGCGCTCCGGATGACGCGGCACCAGAATCAATAATGCATCCGGATGATTGGCCAACAGGCGACGATGAGCGTCGAGCACCACTTCGTCTTCGCCTTCGTGAGTGCTCGCGGCGATCCACACGGGACGCTCCAGCGCCTGCCATTGGCTACGCAATTCGGTAGCACGCTGCAACAGTTGCGGGTCGATGGTCAGGTCGAACTTGATCGAACCGGTGACGTCAACGGCTTCCGAACGCGCGCCGAGATCGCGGAAGCGCTGGGCCTCGGCTTCGGTCTGCACCGCCAACAGGCTCATCTCGGCAAGCATAGGCGCGGTGAGTTTGCTGAAGCGGCCATAGCCTTTGGCGGAACGCTGCGACAACCGCCCATTGGCCAGCGCCACCGGAATTCCGCGCTTGGCACACTGATGAATGTGGTTGGGCCACAGCTCGGTTTCCATGATCACCGCAAGTTTCGGCTGCACGCGATCAAGAAAACGCGCCGCCGCACAAGGCAAGTCATACGGCAGATAGCAGTGTTGAATGCGCGCCTCGTTGGCGAACAGTGCCTGAATCCGCTCCGAACCGGTCGGGGTCATGCAGGTCACGGTGATCGGCAGCGCCGGATAGCGTTCCAGCAGCGCACGGATCATCGGCGCGGCGGCAATGCTTTCGCCCACCGATACCGCGTGCACCCAAATGCCACCGGGCTGCAAGGTCGGCATGCCAAGAGTAAAGCGCTCGCCAATGCGCTTGGCATACGCCGGCGCCTTGCGCGCGCGCAGCCACAGCCGAATCGCCACCAATGGCAGCCCCAGGTAAAACAGCGCGGTGTAGAGAGTTCTATTCATGGCGGCGGAGTTTATCGGCTTTTGTCGCCGATCGCCCGCAAGTGCACGGCAAAACGTTCCGCCAGCCAGCGCGCGGCCGGGCCGAGCGGTTCGTCGCGACGCCAGACCAGTTCCACCACCAACGCCGGCGGCGTCCATTCGCTATCGAGTTCAACCATTTGGCCCTGATACGCCGAGTACTGCACAACGTGGCGCGGCAACCACGCCCAGCCGAGATCGCGCACCAGCCATTCGGACATCACATAAAAACTGTCCGCGCGCCACACCTGCGGGCTGGCCGGCTCATTGCCGGGATAGACGCTGGTCTGCGTAGACATCAGCAATTGCCGGTGCTGCGCCAGTTGCTGGCAGGTCACGTAGGCCTGCTGCGCCAGCGGATGATTGACACCGCAGACCGTGACCATTTCCACTCGACCCAGCACGCGGCGCTCAAGGGCTTCGGGGATTTCATCGTGATAGAACAGCAGGCCGAGGTCGGCGCGACGTTCGACCAGTTTGCGCGCAACTTCACCTTGGGCGGCGCTGGTCAGTTGCACTTCCAGGCTGGGAAACTGCTCGGCCAGTTCACCGAAACTTTCCACCAGCGCCTGATACGGCATCGCCTCGTCCTGAGCCACTCGCAACTGCGCCTCCTGACCGCGCAGCATCGCCATGGCCCTGCCGTTGAGGCGCTCGCACTGGCGCAACACTTCCCGCGCCTCTTCCAGCAACGCCGCACCCGCCTCGGTGAGCATCGGCTGCCGACCGCTGCTGCGTTCGAACAGGCTCACGCCCAAATCCTCTTCGAGCATCGCAACAGCACTGCTGATTGCCGATTGCGCCTTACGTTGTCGACGTGCCACGGCGGAAAACGATCGCTGTTCTGCAACGTCGACAAATACCCGCAGCTGCTCGAGATTCCATTGCATGCTTGCTACCAACCCATCTTCAGAACAGATAGGTAATGACTTTACCCCATCTGAGCAGTCCCTAGAATGTCACCTCAGCAAGCAACGATTTATTTGAGGATCGAAACCATGAACGCCTACGTCTATCTGGCCATCGCCATCTGCGCCGAAGTGATCGCCACCGTTTCGATGAAAGCGGTCAAGGGCTTCAGCACGCCGCTGCCGTTGATTCTGGTGATTGTCGGCTATGGGATCGCATTCTGGATGCTGACGCTGGTGGTGCGCACCGTACCGGTGGGCGTTGCCTACGCGGTCTGGGCGGGGATGGGCATTGTCATGGTCAGCGTCGCCGCTCTGTTCATTTACGGGCAGAAGCTCGACGTACCAGCGATGCTGGGGATGGCGTTGATCGTGCTGGGGGTCGTTGTGATTCAGCTGTTTTCGAAAACTGCCGGGCACTGAGATCAACCCATTACTTGTGGGAGCGAGCCTGCTCGCGAAGGCATTGGGTCAGATACATCATGGTCATCTGACACTCCCCATTCGCGAGCAGGCTCGCTCCCACATCTGGATTTGCATTCGGCGCATTGATCATCGACAAATCCGCCCTTTTCCCGAGTCTGTATACTGCGCCCTCGTCTTGAACACTGAGGTCGCTGCATGCCATCCGTTATTTCCACCGACGTTCTGATTGTCGGCGCTGGTGTCGCCGGCCTCTGGCTGAATGCGCGCCTGCGCGGTCAGGGTTTTTCGACCGTGCTGGTGGAAAGCGCCAGCCTCGGTGGCGGGCAGAGTGTCAAATCCCAGGGCATCATCCATGGCGGCGCCAAGTACGCGCTGCACGGTGCGCTGACGGGCGCCTCGGAAGCCATCGCCGACATGCCGCGCCGCTGGCGCGAGGCGCTGGCCGGCACGGGCGAGCTGGATCTGTCCGGCGTGCGCCTGCTGTCCGAAGCGCATTACCTGTGGTCGCCGGGCACGCTGGCCGGCAACCTGACCAGTTTCTTCGCCAGCAAAGCCGTGCGTGGCCGGGTCGATCAGGTCAAGGGCGACGAGCTGCCGCTGGCCCTGCAAGACAAGCGCTTCAAGGGCAAAGTCTATCGCCTCGCCGAACTGGTGGTGGATGTCCCGAGCCTGATCCAGCGCCTGGCCGAGTTGGCCGGTGACGGTCTGCTCGCCGGGCAGGTCATCGAACCGCTGCTGGAAGCCGGCGTGCTGGTCGGCCTGAAAGTCGATGGGCGTGAGATCCGCGCCCAGCGCATCGTCCTCAGTGCTGGCGCCGGCACTGCCGAACTGCTCGAAGCGTTGGGCCTCAGTCGTCCGGCCATGCAGCGCCGACCACTGCACATGATCCTCGCCAAGGGCCCCGGCTTGAAACCGTTATACGCGCACTGCCTGGGCGGCGGCACCAAGCCGCGCATCACCGTGACCACGCACCCGGCCGCTGACGGCCAGTGGGTCTGGTACATGGGCGGCGACATCGCCGAAAGCGAAGGCGTGGCCCGCGAGCCGGCCGAACAGATCGCCACCGCGCAAAAGGAAATCGCCCAGCTGCTGCCGTGGATCGACCTCAGCACAACGCAATGGGCGACCCTGCGCGTCGATCGCGCCGAGCCGCTGCAAACCGGCCTGACCCGCCCGGACAACGCTTTCCTCGCCGAGGAAGGTCGCTTGCTCGTCGGCTGGCCGACCAAACTGGCACTGGCGCCGGACTTCGCCGACCGCGTTATCGCCTCGCTGCAACGCGACGGCATCCAGCCGCAGGTGACTGAACCGCTGCCGCCGCTGCCGAAACCGCCGCTCGGTGTACCCGCGTGGGAGCAACTGCTGCCATGAGCATCGCCACTCTGCACGAACTGCATCGCCCGCTGGGCAGCACCGGCCTGTCGGTGTCGCCGCTGGGTCTGGGCACAGTCAAACTCGGCCGCGATCAAGGGGTGAAATACCCCAACGGCTTTCAGATTCCCGGCGACGACGAGGCGCGCCTGCTGCTGCGCCAGGCGCGGGATCTGGGCATCAACCTGATCGACACCGCACCGGCCTATGGTCGCAGCGAAGAACGCCTCGGCCCGCTGCTACGCGGCCAGCGACAGGATTGGGTGATTGTCAGCAAGGTCGGCGAAGAGTTTGCCGATGGCGTGTCGCGCCACGACTTCAGCGCTACGCACACGCGAATGTCGGTCGAGCGCAGCCTGCAACGTCTGGAAACGGATTTCATCGATCTGGTCCTCGTGCACTCGGACGGCAACGACATGGCCATCCTTGAGCACGAAGAGGTCTACGCCACCCTCGCGGCGCTGAAGGCCGAGGGCAAGATTCGCGGCTTCGGTTTTTCCGGGAAAACCGTCGAAGGTGGGCTGAAAGCGCTGGAGCAAGGCGACTGCGCGATGGTCACCTACAATCTGAACGAACAAAACGAAAAGGCGGTCATTGACTATGCTGCTGCCCACGGCAAAGCCATTCTGGTGAAAAAAGCCTTGGCCAGCGGTCATGTCTGTCTGAGTCCGGGAGTCGATCCGGTGCGCGCCAGCTTCGAGTTGCTGTTCACTCATCCCGGCGTTGCCAGTGCTATTGTCGGCACAATCAATCCGCTGCACCTCGCCCATAACGTAGCGACCGTTGCCCAGGTCCTGCGTAGTCACTGACGCCGCCCCGCGGCCTTAAGCCAGGAGCCGATATGCCGCGCACGCTCATCCGCAAGAACCCGAGCAACTTCAAGACGCTGCCGCTGTTCGTCGAAGCCACGCCCGAAGGCCTGAGCTACCAGAGCGTCGGCATGCCGCTGAACTTCGCCCAGACCCTGCAACGGCGCAAACCGGTCAGCGTTGCAGACAGCGAACGCTTTGCCCTGGAGCTGGCCAACCTCGGCGTGTCCGTGCGCCTGACCCTGCATTGGCAGAATCGCGATTACTGGGTGCTGGTGCGCCAGCGTCGCCAGGATCGCGGCGACGTGGTACTGAAGCTGATTTCCGGCTACGTGCCGGCCCACGAATTGAATATTCCGCTGCACACAGCAATTCAGGAAATTGCCGAAGAGTGCCTGCTGGAAACCCCGGAAGGCTGGCTCGGTGGGCGTTTCAATGACACCTGGTTGCCGGCGCCCTACTCCGCTGCGCTGCATTACCGCGAAGCGCTGCCGTTTCGCCTGACACCGCTCTCCGGTTCAGCACGGCCGGTGCGCTGCGCCAACCTGCAATTGCTGGAGCGGCCACGGGCCTACGTGCATTTGCCGACGGCGTCATTGCAATTGATCTATGACCTGCGCCTGGACGTACCCAAAGAGGCGAAGTCCTTGAGCCTGTTTCATGTCGACGAGCGCCTGGAAGGTGATCAACTGGTGGCGCGGCTCGATCGCAAACGGCCTGACCTGTATTTGATGCCATTGCACGACGGTCAGCCGCTGCCTGAGTTGTATACCCTGAAAAAGGATCAGCTGTATCCGGCGAGTACGCGCGGTCTGTATCTGGCTGAAAGCTTTGCCCGCCAGGATGGCTGGCTGGTGCGCGATGAGCGGATTCGCTGGAAGGACTGGTTGCGCCAACAGGGCCTGACGCCAGCGGAGAAGGCCACTGGACTGGCCCGCCTGCGCGGCAAGGCCAGGCAGTTGCTGAAGAAAATCGTACCGCGCAAGAAAGTGAATTCCTGAAAAGCAAAAAGATCGCAGCCTGCGCCAGCGCCTGAACAGAATTGTGCAGGCGCTGGCGCAGGCTGCGATCTCTTGAGCTTATTGGCCGCGGATCTTTTCCACGATTGCTGTGGTCGAGCTGTTTTCCACCAGCCCCAGCACTTTCACCGTGCCGCCGTAGGCGGTGACGATATCGGCGCCGACTACCTGATCGATGCCGTAATCGCCACCCTTGACCAACACATCCGGCTTGACCTCGCGCAGCAGGTTTTCCGGCGTGCCTTCAGAGAAGCTGATCACCCAGTCCACCGCGCCGAGACCGGCGAGTACCGCCATGCGTCGGTCAACGCTGTTGATCGGCCGGCCTGGGCCTTTCAGGCGGCTGACCGAGGCGTCATCGTTGACCGCGACGATCAGACGATCGCCTTGAGCGCGGGCCTGCTCCAGATAGGTCACGTGGCCGGCATGGAGGATGTCGAAGCAGCCATTGGTGAAGACAATCCGCTCGTTGTGCGCACGGGCATCGTCAACCGCCAGCAGTAGTTGCTCAAGACCCAGCACACCTCGCTCCGAACCTTCTTCGCGCTGAATGGCGCGGCGCAGCTCCGGGGCGCTGATCGCTGCTGTACCGAGCTTGCCGACGACGATACCTGCTGCCAGATTGGCCAGCGCCACGGCGTGCGGCAGTTCTTCGCCAGCGGCAATGGCTGCCGCCAATGTCGAAATCACCGTATCGCCGGCACCGGTCACGTCGAACACTTCGCGGGCGCGGGCCGGCAGGTGCAACGCCGGATGATCCGGGCGCAACAAGGTCATGCCGTGTTCGCCGCGGGTCACCAGCAGTGCGCCAAGGTCGAGGTCCTGCATCAGGACGGCACCCTTGCTCACCAGTTCGTGCTCATCGGCGCAACCACCGACGATGGTTTCGAACTCGCTGAGGTTCGGCGTGATCAGGCTGGCACCGCGGTAGATCGAAAAATCCTTGCCCTTGGGATCGGCCAGCACCGGAATGCCTTTGGCACGGGCGGCCTGGATCAGCGTCTGATGATTCTTCAGCGCACCTTTGCCGTAATCCGACAGCACCAGCACCTTGATGCCTTCCAGCAGTTCGTCGACCTGCGCGGCCAGTGCCAGCGCATCGGTGGCGAACACCTCTTCGAAATCGATACGCAGCAGTTGCTGATGCCGGCTCATGACCCGCAGCTTGACGATGGTCGGCTGGTGCGCGATGCGCTGGAACAAGGCGCGCACGCCGGCGCCCTTGAGACTGTTGCTCAGGCTGTCGGCGGCTTCGTCATCGCCGGTCACGCCCACCAGTGATGCCGGTGCACCCAGCGCGGCAATGTTGAGCGCCACGTTGGCGGCACCGCCCGGGCGATCTTCGATCTGCTCGACCTTGACCACCGGCACCGGTGCCTCAGGGGAAATCCGTGAGGTTCCGCCATGCCAGTAACGGTCGAGCATGACATCGCCGACCACCAAGACAGGGGCTTGATCGAATCGCGGCATCGACAATTTCATGGAGCAACCCACATACAAAATGAACAGGGGCGCGATATTAACAGGATCGCGCGCACCGGGAATACACGAGGGTGAGGCTGGCTCACCCTGGTCCGCAGATCAGGCAATGTCTTCGGCCGGAGCATCCAGCCCCATCGCATGCAACCGCGCGTAATAGCCATTGTGAGCAAGCAATTGGGCATGAGTGCCGCGTTCGACGATCTCGCCCTGATCCATGACGAGGATCAGATCGGCCTTCTCGATGGTCGACAAACGGTGGGCAATGACCAGCGTGGTGCGGCCTTTCATGACATGGTCGAGTGCTGCCTGAATGTGCCGCTCGGACTCGGTATCAAGGGCCGAAGTCGCTTCGTCGAGGATCAGCAGCGGGGCGTTTTTCAACAGCGCCCGGGCAATCGCCAGACGCTGACGCTGGCCACCAGACAACAACACACCGTTCTCGCCCACCTGGGTATCCAGGCCTTGAGGCATCTGCGCGATGAAGTCCATGGCAAATGCATCCCTGGCGGCTTTCTCGATATCTTCGCGAGGCGCGCCTGCAAGATCGCCGTAAGCGATGTTGTTGGCGATGGTGTCGTTGAACAGCGTCACGTGCTGGGTCACTTGCGCTACATGGCGGCGCAGATTGCGCAGGCGATAATCTTCGATCTCGACATCATCGAGCAGAATTTCGCCGGTCTCGTGGTGATAGAAGCGCGGAATGAGACTGGCCAGCGTCGATTTGCCGCTGCCGGAACGCCCGACCAGTGCGATCATCTGACCTGGTGACGCGGTGAAGCTGATGTTTTTCAGCACTTCCCGTTCGGTGCCCGGGTAAGTGAAGCTGAGGTTGTTCACCGCCAGGTGGCCACTGACCCGATCACGCTCGATCGTGCCGGTATCGATTTCCGGTTCAACGTCGAGTTGCTCGAAAATGCTTTCAGCACCGGCCACGCCTTTCTGAATGGTCGAGCTGACTTCGGACAATTGCCGGATCGGCTTCGGCAGCAAACCTGCTGCCGTGATGTACGCGACCAGATCACCGGCCGTTGCATCACCGCGCAGGAACAACACCAGGAACATCAGCACGGCCATGGCGGTGTAGATCACCAGCTGCAGCATCGGCGTATACACGGCGCCAGTCTTGGTCATGCGCAACTGTTTGTCGGTGTTGCTCTGACTGGCCGCCGCAAAACGCTGCTGCTCATAAGCCTCGCCACCAAAACTGCGCACGACGCGATAGCCTTGAATGGTTTCGGAGGCGACATGGGTGACATCGCCCATTGCCACTTGAATCTTCTTGCTCTGCTTGCGGAATTTCTTGCTGGTGTTGCCGACCATGAACGCGATCACAGGCAGGATCGCCAGCATCACCAAGGTCAGCTTCCAGTTCATCCAGAGCAGATAGGCGAACAGGAAAACCACGGTCAGGCCTTCGCGGATCACCACTTTGATGGCATCGGTGGCGGCGCCGGTGACCATGGTCACGTTGAAGGTGATGCGCGAGATCAGATGACCCGAGTTGTGGGTATCGAAATAGCGGTTGGGCAGTACCAACAGTTTGTTGAACAATTCGATACGCAGGTCATGCACCAGCCCCAACGAAACCCTCGCCAGGTAATAGTTGCCGAGAAACGAGCCAAGGCCCTGCCACGCTGCGATCAAAATGATCAGCAACGGCACAGCCATCAACAGCTGCACGTCTCGCAGATAAGGCACATTGGGGAAGAGCACCGCTTCGGGATTGCTCAGGCCATCGACAAAATACTTGAGAATCCCGGCCAGCATCGGTTGCGTGGAAGCAAAGATCACGAAGCCCACGATACTCAGCAGGAAAAGACCGATATAGGGTTTTACGTACCCCAACAGCCGAAAGTAGATTTTCAGGCTGGATTCCTGTTCCGCTTTGGGCGGTGCGTCAGTCATCGTAGAGCTCACTGGTTAAGAAGAACGCGAAATTTTATCACAAGCGCCGCCATTGGCCCGCGCCCATACCAAAACGCTGGCAAGCCCCAACGGCAGCCAGCTGATGAACCACTCGGCGCGCGGGGTGCCGGTGAGGCTGGCAGCGTCGAACTGCATCGCCAGTGTCGAGAACAGCCAGATACCGATAACACCGCGGGCATACAGCGTTTCCCGAACTTTCCACGCCTGGAAAATCACGCCGAACCAGACGGCAGACCATAACAGCAGTCCCGGCAGACCCAGCACGATCGCGACATGGGTGAACAGGTTGTGGGCGTGATCGAAGGTCATTCCAGACCAGAGCACCCGATAGTCCCCACCCAGACCCAGCCCGCCCCAGGGGTGCTTGGCGATCATATCCAGAGAAGCCATCAGAATCTGCGGACGATACGAGACCCCGCGCGCCAGCACCAACGGCTCGAACAGCCACAGCGCCGCAATCGCCACCACCAGTGCCACGGCTGCGACGATTCGGCTGTGGCGGTCACGGCACCAGATCGGCATGGCCAGGATGGTCAGAAACAGCGCCAACGCCGCACCGCGGCTCTGACTCATCAGGACAAAAACAACCAGCACCGTCAACGCCAGCGCCCAGATCCCTTGCCGCATCAAATCACGCGGCGCCCACAGGGCCAGCCACACGGCCGCGAGGCCGATGACATAGCCGCCGAGGATCGGATGCGCCAGTTCACCCAGACCTTCCACCCGCGCAGACCAGGCGTTGCCGTCAATGACGTAGAACCTGACAATCGCCACCAGCGCCGTCACCGCCAATCCCAGCCCGCCCCACTGCATCAGGCGAATCAACCGCTCGGGGCGTCCGCTGGCAAACACCGGAAAAAACAGCAGGAACACCACGATGTACAACAGACGCTTGGCCTCGCGACCCGTTTCCGGTGCGTTTGTCCATGCCAGACTGATCAGCGACCAGACCAGCAATCCGAGCAACGGCAGGTAGATCCAGCGTTGCTCGTAAAGCACTTCCCTGACGCGGTGCCGCGCAGACCAGCCCAGCACTAGCGCCGGCAACCAGACGAGAGCGACCAGCCCCTGCTGGTAAACCTTGTTGGTGGGCGCTAAGGCAATGGCCAGTAAAAACCACAAGAGCCCCGTCGCCATCCATAGTTGCGCCCAGCGTGTTTCCTGCATCAATCTGCTCCTGACAAGGGTTCGCCCATGCGACGCGGCATGGTTAAAATCGAAACTTTTCGGCATCATTGCCCGCTACTACACCCCGCACTTTCGACAAGGCTTCCTACGATGCGATGCTCCCGGCTCTCCCAAGCCGCTCTAGACCAAATGATCGACGCTGCCAAAGTGCTGGAAGCGGACAGCTACGGGCCGAAAGTCTACCTGCTGCAAGATGGAAAAATTCTCAAACTGTTCCGTCGCAAGCGGTTTTTTTCATCCGCTCTGCTGCGCCCCTATTCGAAGCGGTTCATCGACAATGCCGTCGAGCTGCAAAAACTCGGCGTACCGACCTTGCAGATCCTCAAGTTCTTTCGCCTTGAAAAACCAGGCATGACCGCCGTGCTGTATGAGCCTCTGCCAGGGCAGACGCTGCGTCAGATCGCCAGCAAACAAGGGTTCGAGTGGAAGCAGGCTTTGCCGGACCTCGCCGCCCTGATACGCAGCCTGCATCGTTCGGGCATCTATTTCCGCTCCCTGCATCTTGGCAACATCGTGGTCACGCCAGACAACCGCATGGGCCTGATCGATGTCGCCGACATGCGCTTCACCCGCGGACCGTTGCCTAAGCGCTTGATCAAACGCAACCTGCAACATTTCGCCCGCTATATTGCGCGCGAAAAGCTGAACGACAGCTTTCCGATGCAGGCACTTGAGCGCGCGGTCTTGTCGTCATGAAAACAATGCGCGGGCAGCCTGGCTGAAGCTCGACCAGGCCCCGTCCGGTGCAAGCATCCGGTACTGCTCGGCATTGATCGCTTGAGATGAGGCATTGAAGGCGCGGTCGATGGCCTCGGCCCAGGCTTTCGTGTCATTGACCGGCGCATACCAGCCGGCGCTGCCCAGCTGTTCGCTGAACACCTCCAGATCGCTGCACAGCACCGGTACGCCGGCCATCACCGCTTCCTGCATGACCAGACCCAGGCCCTCTTCCAGCGAAGGGATGGCCACCCAGTCGAACGCACGATAAAGCTGCGCTGCTTCGTTCAGATGGCCGGTCAGCAAGACCTTCTCCTGTAAGCCAAGCGCGTCGATGCGCTGCTCCAGCGCCGCGCGTTTGGAGCCTTCGCCAACAATGACCAGGCGCAAGTCCGGGCGGGTGTCGAGTGCTGCGGCAAAGGCATCCAGCAGATAGCCGAAACCCTTCTCGGAGACCAGCCGCCCTACCGCGCCCAATACTGGCGTATCGCCTTGCGGCAAACCCAGCCGTGTCCGGGCTTGCTCGCGGGTGAACAGGTCAGCGCGAAACGCCTCAGGATCGAACGCACTTCGCAGCGCGGTGACAGGCATCTGCAGATCGCGGGCCAGTGAATCGGCAAGGGTGCTGGAGACGGCAACCAATGTCAGTCGGGACGCAGGGATTGCCTGGAATAGAGCCTGGTCGCCGGCATTCAAACGCGCCGAACCGTGGAAGATCACTACCGCGCGGATATGCGGCAGTTTCTTGAGGACCGGTAACAACGTGCGTGCGACACCCATGCCGTCCAGCAGCAGCAATCGAGCGTCACTGTCCACGAGCGCCTGGCGAAACCTCGCCCGCATCACGGGTTTGGCCAAACGCCAGAAATGCCGGCCCTTCAGGCGGGCTGACGATAACCGCCACTCCCGGACCTCACCGACATCCACGCCGCACTCGGCTCCCTGCCCCTGGAGGAGCCAGGTTTTGACCACCGCCGACGGCGCAGCCTGAGAGAGTATCTGCTGATGCACTTTATGGATTGATGCGAACGGAGCGCCACCGGCCCACATGATATTGAGAATATTCATAGGGCAGAAAGCCGTTGCACGGATTTGCGGGGACAAGCTGCGCGGTACTCGAACTCAGTTGATGAACCAGCCAATGCAGACTCCCAGCAACAGAAACAAGGCAAATTTGATCTGTTCGCGGCGATTGCGGCGCGCTTTGCGTTCACGCTCGACATCCGTTTGCACATGCAGACCGAAACCGGTGTGCATGACCGCGTCTGCCTCGAGTATCAAGGCGTCCCTGTTCAGTTGTGAGTAGCGCTGTGACAAGGCCTTCTCGCCACCATGGCCGGCGAAAGGCGCACACAACCGATAGTCCTCAAGTCGACGCAACCCAGGGTTCAGCGAGAACCCCTGCCACTCCGGCTTGTCGGAAATCAGCGGATAACACGCAACGCCATCGACAATCTCGCGCGCGCCCAAATGGATGTAAGGACTGTGAACCCGCAGATCGTGATTATAGCTGCGCAACCAGATCTGCAGAATTTCCGGCCGGGCCTGCAGAACGGTCATCGAGTCTTCGACGAACCCTGGACGGTAGAACTCCCAGTCGTCTTCGCAATGAAAGATATAGGGTGTGCTGACCTGCCCGTAGGCCAGGTCGATCGATGCCAACTGGCCCAGCTTCGGACGATTGACGAAGACCGTGCAATGCTCTTTCCAGTGAGCAGGCAGAATCCCGGCAACGCCTTCGTCGCCGGCATCTTCGGTGATGAACACTTCACGAATGGGTGCCGTGTTGTACCGGTCGAAGCTATCGAGAGTGGCCTTGAGCAGATCGAGTCGACCGCAGCTGGTAACCACCAATGTAATCTGGCTTTCTTTGGAAAATTGCACCGAAATCTCGTTAATCAGAAGTCGCCAGCAATATCACTGGCTATATGACACTTGTCAAATGCCCACTTTCAGGCGGATTTTTTCCAGCAGACTCAGCGGCGCCCGCTCACGCAGCGGTGGCTCAAGTTCTTCAACGATGCGCTGACCGATCCGCGCGAAGCTGAACTGCTCCACCGCCAGTTCGCGACCGTTGTCAGCGATGCGTTGCGCCAGTTGCGGATCCTCGCGCAGCGTGGCCAGCTTTTCCTGCAACTGCGCGATCGTCTGATAGAACACCACGTTGTGCATGTCCTGCAAACCCAGCGCCGCAGCTTCGGCGGCGCCTTGATCATAGGCCAGCAGGACGCAGCCGCAAGCCATGGCTTCGAAGTTCTTGATCATGAACTCGCCCATGCCCACGTCCGCGCTGACAAAAAAGCGGATACGGTTGAGCGTTTCCAGGTATTCAGCCCCGGACTTGGTCCGCGTCACCAGCAGCGGCTCGACCTGGCCCAATTCATCCAGCAGTGCCTTGCGGCCGCTGTAGGCCACACTGTTGGTACTGCCGACGAAGGCAAGTTCGATATCCCGCTCGCGCCCCAGGTCCTGCAATTGCGTCTGATCGTAGCCCTTGGGCACGAACACGGCGTCGAAGCCCTCCGAGCGCAGGCGCTCGGCCACCACGAAACCGGAACTGATCACGCGTGCCCACGGCAAACGCCGATAGTGCGCACTGAACTTGCCGGTGTACTTGCAGGGGATGTAATTCTGATAGGCGTCGTGCTCCAGAATCACCAGATTGGGGATGGTGCGAATAAATCCGACCTGCCGGATCTCCTGCTTGAAGCGCAGGAAAAACACGATGCGGTCATAGCGGGAAACGTCTACTTCGCGGCGAAAGTATCGACGCAGATTGCGCTGCTCGTCACCGCTCAACCAGCGCAGATCGCACTCACAATGGGCGGCGACACCCTCGTACAACCGATCGAGAATGGCCCGTTGATCTTTCTGCACCAGAAATAGAACTTTCATTGTCTTCCTTGCCGCAACAGCAACCCGAGCAAACCTGAACATGCCCGCCCGCAAGAAAGTCTTGCGCGGGCGCCTGTGTCGTTACAAACGCCAGAACAGTTCATGTCGCCGAACCGCCTTGCGGAAAAATTCGTTTTCGCCATAAGGCGAACCGGAGCGTCCAGCCAGCAATCGCTGCAAGCTGCGACGCAAGCGACGCTTGAACGGCGCAGGCGGCTGCAAGTCATGCATCATGCCCAGGGCCATGGCTTTGTCACGCTGCTGCTCTGCGGACAACGCCAGACATACAGGCTGCACCGGCACGCCAGCATCAAAGGCTGGCGGCAGAGCCACGCCATCCCCACTATTACCCATCGGCCACCGGTCGTTATCGTGCAGGTGGTTGGCATAACCGAGCAGTGTCGGCTGCCAGTCCAGACCTTTCAACACTTCAAGCACAGCCTGCTGCGCGCAGATGTGGTCAGGATGCGGGTCGAGCGCCGGATGCGGCAGCACGATGACGTCCGGACGAGCGCGCAGCATCGTTTCGCGCAGATCGGCCAGCAGATTGTTCCAGGTCGGCGCGCCATCGGCGTCCCCCGGGAGCACAAATGGATTGAATTGACGGAACAGGCGGGTATCGCTCAAGTCCGCTTCGCGCGAGCCCACAGGTAGATCCGGCCTGTCACGCATCGCGGCCAGTTGCAGGCAGAAATACCCGAACTGCACGCAGCGTTCCTGGGGGACACCGGCCCATTGCGGCACGGTGAGGCTGTCCCAGGCGCGCAAACGTCCCTTCAGCCGCGCGGCTTCGACCTTGCTCATGCCCATCTGCTGATAGTGTTCGGCCTCGATTTCACCAGCAGTCAGGGTAACGATCCAGGCTTCATCGGCCTGACTGTACAAGCCGAACGCCGCCAGCTCCGCATCATCCGCGTGAGGGGCAATGACCATGACCCGCTGGCGACGATAATCAGCGTGTTCCAGCGCCCACAGCACAGGCTCGCCCGACACTCGACAGAAACGGCCGCGCAGACGCAATACTCCTTCGGACAATGCTTGCGCCTGACCGCTGAGGTTGAGGTAGCGCAGGCCGCCGACACCGCGCTCAAAGGTTTGCACGTCAGGATTGGCGCCGCCCGACAACGCGATACAAGGATCGAGAAAGCGCCCCAGCCATGTGCTTCTGACCTGCACCGCCAGGATCAGCGTAGCGTCATCGGCCAGCATCACACCTTCATCCAGACGCAACTGCTCGCCGTGCAGATGAACCTTCGGCTGCGGCGTATAGGGCGGGATGCTGTATTGGTAATCGTCGCCGGGCGCGTAGAACAGATGATCGGCAAACCACGCTTCATGGGCGATCCAGCCGCCAATCAGCAACACCGGCGCCAGCCACCAGACGACCAGCACGCTCAGCGCGATGATGGCGGCCAGCGCGACCAACATAGCCACGCGCTTGTTGCGTCGATGGCGCTTGAGCAATTGCTGTTTGCGGCTCATGGTCTGGCTCATACGGTGAACACCGGCACAGGGTTGCACCAGCGGTCCTTGTACTCACGGTCAGCGCGCCCGAATGAAAAACGCAGCGGCTTGCCGAGTGCCCGTGCGTCTTCCCAAGCGCTTTGCGTATTGAGAAAGCTCAGCACGCTGCCGGGGCTGAACTCGCGGGTTTCGGGATCCACGCCGCCATTCACGTATTCGACACTGATCCATTCTGCCGCCTCAACGCGGTAGACCAATTGAATCGCAATCGGCGCATCGTTGAGGAAAATGACCGAGCCGATCAGCAACTCGCGCAGCAACTCGATGACCTCGGCCATGCGCGCCGCGCCGGTCGCCGGAAAGCCCCAGCGGCGCTGAAACAGATCGCAGTACATCGCGGCCAGCTCAACGCTGGAAAACTCGCTGACCGCTCGCACCACACCGCCCGCTTCTTCCAGCAGACGCAACTCTCGACGCTGGTTGTAGCGAAACTTTTTCGACAACTCTTCCGGCGTGCGGGCCATGGCCAGTTGCTCAGCCTGCAACTTCAGGCCACTGAAACGGCCTTCGTTGAGTGCCGACAGATAGCGCGCCCGATGACGCAGCGGTGCCTGAGCATCGACGGCGGCAGGCAGAATCAGCTCGGCATTGCCGAGGTCGAACAGGCCTTTCTTGCCGTTGCGTTTGAGCACGTCCTTGGACAGAGCCAGGTCGCGCCCCCAGGTAGCGATGGCGGCTTTAACCTCGCCCTGCGGCTGCCAGGCCAGATAACGCACCGGGATCCCGGCCAGGTTCGCCAGGCGCTCGATGACCAGCGGATGTGTCGCGACACTGCCGCCATAACGCTGCCAGGCAGTGGCGTAGGTCGAGGCGTCAACGGGCGACCAGCCACGTTCGCGCCAGCCTTGAAATCGGTTGAGCATCAGCCCCTCGTTGCCAGATCGGTAACTGGCGGCAGGCGCCAGAAGGTCTCGCGCACTGCACGGTCGGAGAAATGCTCATGCAGTCGCTCGAGCATCATCTGTGCACATTGACGACGCTGCGGCTCATCCATCGCGGCCAGGTGTTGCAGCCCTTGAGCCAGATGTTCGGCATCGCCGAGTGGAAACAGAATGCCCACCCCCTCGACCACCTCCTTCGCCCCGCCGCACGCGGTGGCCAGCAGCGGCACGCCGGCAGCCATGGCCTCCAGCAGCACCATGCCGAACGGCTCGTGATCGGAGCTCAGGGCAAATACATCGAAGGCGCGAAAGTAGTTGCGCGCATCAGGCACCTGACCGAGAAACAGCACTCGATCGGCAATCCCCAGCTCGCGCGCCAGCGCCTTGAGATCCTGCTCCAGACGACCGCTGCCGAGAATGGCCAGCTGACTGTTGTCCGGCAGGCCTGGCAGCGCCTGGGCAAACCCGCGCAGCAACGTGGCCTGATCCTTGTCCGGGTGCAGGCGGCCGACGTTGCCGACGATCCAGGCATGCGGCGACAGCCCGAGGATCTGCCGCGCTTCTTCGGAAGGTACCTGACGGGCTTGCAGTGCAGGCACATCGATGCGGTTGTACAACGTCTGGATTCGGCTTGCCGGCCATTTCGGCAGGCAGCGCCGCATGTCGTCGCGCACCGCATCCGACACTCCGAGCAGGCTCAGGCGCTTGCGGAAAATATGTGCGAAGAGCTTGCGCGTGCCACGCTGGTAATCGCCGAATGCGTGGTGCACACCAATCACTGGCAGCGAGGTGCCGAGCAAGGCGATATAGATCGGCTTGAAGCGATGGGCGATGCAAAGACTGAAATTGCGTGAGGCGACGATCTTGCGCAGATCGCCGATAGCCCCCAGTTTCAGGCCCCGAATGGCCTTGGAACTGTACTCCATGAACAACACTTCATCGGAAGCGCACGCTGCGGCCACCTCGCTATCGGCGGCCCCGGTCAGAAACACCGTGGTCACCCGATAGCCGGTGCCGGCGAACAGGCTGGCGTACTGCCGTGCGCAGTCCAGGAACGGCCCGTCATAGCCGTGACAGAACTGCAACACATGGCGTTCAGCCGAGCGAGTCATAAGCGTTCGCGCCCTCTTTGACCACCAGAATGTCTTCCATGATCAGATATTGCAGGTCAGAGCCGAAAAACATGTTCAGCGCATCGGTCGGCGAGCAGATCATCGGCTCGCCACGACGGTTGAGCGAAGTGTTCAGCGACACGCCGTTACCGGTGAGGTTTTCCAGCGCCTTCATCATGTCGTAGTAGCGCGGGTTGTATTCGCGCTTGAGCACTTGGGCCCGGGAAGTACCGTCTTCATGGACAACTTCCGGCACGCGGGTTTTCCATTCTTCGGCGACTTCGAAGGTGAAGGTCATGAACGGCGCTGGGTGGTCGATCTTGATCATCTGCGGCGCGACGGTGTCGAGCATCGACGGGCAGAAAGGCCTCCAGCGCTCGCGGAACTTGATCTGGTGGTTGATGCGGTCGGCGACACCGGCCACGCTCGGGCACCCGATGATCGAACGACCACCCAATGCGCGCGGACCGAACTCCATGCGGCCTTGGAACCAGGCGACCGGGTTGCCATCGACCATGATCTGGGCGATCTGCTCCGGCATGTTGTCGAGCTTGCGCCAGGTCGGCTTGTTCTCGTGGCGGGCACACGCAGCAATGACGTCTTCGTTGCTGTAGGACGGGCCGAGGTAGACGTGCTCCATCTTCTCGACCGGTACGCCACGGGCGTGCGACACGTAAGCGGCAGCGCCGACTGCGGTGCCGGCATCGCCGGACGCAGGCTGTACGAACAGCTCTTTGATGTCGTCGCGAGCGATGATTTTCTGGTTCAGCTTGACGTTCAACGCACAGCCACCAGCGAAAGCCAGTTTGCCGGTTTCCTTGAGCACGTCGCCCAGGTAGTGGTCGATCATCTGCAACGCCAGCTTCTCGAACAGCGCTTGCATGCTCGCGGCGTAGTGGATGTAAGGCTCATCAGCGATGTCGCCTTCGCGCTTCGGACCCAGCCACTCGATCAGCTTCGGCGAGAAGTAGAAACCCTTGCCCTTCTCTTTATAGCGACGCAGGCCGATCACGTTGGCGTAGTCGGTGTTGATCACCAGTTCGCCATTCTCGAACGAGGCCAGACGCGAGAAATCGTACTTGCTGGCATCGCCGTACGGCGCCATGCCCATGACCTTGAATTCGCCGTCGAGCATCTCGAAACCGAGGAATTCAGTGATCGCACCGTACAGACCACCGAGGGAATCCGGGTCGAAGAATTCCTTGATCTTGTGGATCTTGCCGTTTTCGCCGTAACCGAAGAAGGTCGTGGCGTATTCACCCTTGCCGTCGATGCCGAGAATCGCGGTTTTCTCTTTGAAACCCGAGCAGTGATAGGCGCTGGAGGCGTGAGCCAAGTGATGCTCGACCGGTTCGATCTTGATTTTCTTCGGATCAAAGCCCAGTTGCTCGAGGCACCAGACGATCTTGTTGCGATAGCGCTTGTAGCGGCGGTTGCCCATCAGGATCGCATCGAGAGCGCGATCCGGGGCGTACCAGTAGCGCTTGGCGTAGTGCCAGCGGGCCTTGCCGAACAGGCTGATCGGAGCGAATGGAATAGCCACCACGTCAACGTCGGAAGGTTTGATGCCGGCTTGCTCGAGGCAGAATTTCGCCGATTCGTAGGGCATGCGGTTCTTTGCATGTTTATCGCGTACGAAGCGCTCTTCCTCAGCCGCCGCGACCAGCTTGCCGTCGATGTACAAGGCTGCGGAAGGATCATGGCTAAGGGCGCCGGACAGGCCAAGAATCGTCAATGCCACAGGGGTCTAGCCTCTTTAGTCTGCATGCAGGCGCGATGCGCCTTGAAAATTGATGTGCCCTCGCACAGGGCGAGCGGCAGCTAAAGGGCGGGATTATAGCGTAAACATGACGGGAATTACCTTGTGCGAATTGCCACCTGCACGATTGGTCCGAATCAACAGGTTCAACGACTCAATAGCCGTCTTTGCGCCAGTAAATACTCAGATTTGAATCGGTAATCTGCCGATATACCGTGTAAGGCAGCGAAAGCGTATCGAACACGGCGGACAGCGGAAGATCGAACAAAACAAACGGCGCCAGCATTCCCGTAGGATCAGGCGGCGCATTCAGCGTGCAAAAATCGAAGGCCAGGCCACTGTAGATGCGCGGAATCGATTGGCAGTAGGTCTTCTTTTTGCGCAGGTCACGGGCAGCATCGGCGTCGCCCTGTAAAACGGTCGAGACACTGCCACAGCCTGAGAGCACCACAGAAATTACGCCCAGCATCAGAATTTTTTTCGTGCTCAAGATTCGCCCTCCGAGATCGTCAGGCAAATTAGCATCGAGCCCGAGCAGGGCACAGTTCATGGCTTCTGGAGAAGTTGTAGGACAGATCGCTGTATTTTGTCCGCTACTGCCCACAGACTCCGTTTCGCAGTGGACCGGGTCCTTTGCAAGAACCAGTCTGCTCGTGAGAAGGAATCACCCCGCGCTGGAGACTCCTTTCGGCAGCCGCTCATCAATGACCCGATACAACGCGCTACTTTCAGGCCAGTTGCGCATGAACCGCGCGCGATCGCGGGCGTAGGCCGGGGCGAAACTGCCAACCGAGGCGTGCTGACACATCGAGTCGAGGTCGATCAGCGCCCAGCGATCCGTCTGCCAGAACAGGTTGTGGCCTTTGAAGTCGCCATGACTGATGCGCTCGGCGATCAATCGGGCAAACAGTTGATCAAGCGCCAGCAACTCGGCTTCCGGCGCCTGGCCATTTTCCACGTACGGCGCAAAGCGCTCGATAATGTCCGGCCCGGGCAGGTATTCGGTGACCAGATAGGCACTGCGGCGCAGCCACAAGAAGCGCTTCTCCAGTACCGCCAGCGGTTTCGGCGTGGCAATACCAAGGAACGCCAGGCGATTGCCCTCACGCCAGGAATGCCAGGCCCGACTCGGGCGCCAGAAGCGTTTGAGCCAATGGGCGAAATTCTTGATGTTGTAGCGCTTGATAACCAGAGCCCGCCCGGCTATCTCGACTTTGCCGACGCTGGCCGCGCCGCCGGTCTTGTACAGGTGCCCCTGATCAAGCAAGGCGTCAGCCTGCTCAAGCACCGGCAGCATGGCCGCTTCTTCTTCACGGCGAACGGCGCGCAAGGCGAATGCACCGCGCTGCACGGCGAACAACGTGCAGTCGCGACCAACCTTGATCAGGTAATCCCTGAGTCGCCAGTTGCGCACCTTGTCGATCTGTTTTTGCAACGCCTCCAGCGGCAACGCATGTTCGCTGTTGCTCAACAGGTAATAGACCAGCAACTCTTCGGTGAACGGCTCGAGTGACTTCGGTAGCTGGGCGAAAAACACCCCGAGGTTTTCCAGCACTTTTTGTCGGGACAGTGGCTGCCCCGCCGCTTCCGCACGAACGCCGGCGCCATCGATCAGGTACAACTGACCGCCGTGACGCAGCAGATTGTCCAGGTGCAGATCTTCCTGCCAGAGTCCTTTGCCATGCATCCGACCGATAGCATCCAGTGCTTCGGCCAGAACGGCGGTCTGCTCATCGGCCAGTGTCGGCAGAGACTCGACCTCGGCCCAGGCATCACCGAGGCTCTCGGAACCCTCGAGAAATTCGAACAGCAGCCAGCCACCCTCGCCGTCCTTCAGCCCATCGGCCAATAACAGCGGCGTGGTCATGCCCTGCGCAGCGAGCAAGCGCACGCCTTGCAGCTCACGCTGAAAATGCCGCGCAGCTTTGCTGCCGACCAATAACTTGGCCAGCACCGGCCGACCGCGCCAGACACCTGCGCCAACGTAACGCTGCCCGGGCAACACCCGCAGCAAGCTCAGCAACTGTAAATCCGCCGCACCGGCGGCGTCCGCCAGGGTAACGGTCAATGGCAGTGTGGGTGCGCGCCCGGAGCGGGCCAGCTCGGACAATTGCATCAGCGGGTCTCCTTGTGGCTGCGCCGCGCTGTCAGTCGGGTCAGCCAGCTGTCGAGCAACGAGCTGTCAGTCGGCTGGTCGAGATAAGCCGCAAGCAATTGGCGCAAGTCGGCCTCGCTCCACTGCGGCGCTCGGCGTTGCAACGGCTCCAGATCCTTGACCCGATCACGCATGCCGAACAGCAACGGCCGGGTTTTCTCCAGATCGATCAGTTGCGCCTCATAGCCGTCGCCGGTGGCGCGCAGAAAAATATGTTTGGGATAGAAACAGCCATGCACCTGACGCGCGCCGTGCAGCCGCCGCGCCAACAGCCCGCAAGCGGTGAGAACGGCCGAATGCTGCGCGGCACTGAGCTGCGTCCAGCGCGCCAGCAACGAATCCAGGTCGCTCCAGCCATCCAGGGCGCGGGTGAGCAGAATGGCGCGCACTTCCCCGGCGACCTTGCGCTCACCGAAAAAGGCTGCCTGCAATGCCGGTATGCCCAACTTGCGGTAACGGCTGATGTTGCGAAATTCGCGGGCAAAGCTTGGCTCGCCAAACGGCGCCTGCAAGGTCCGCGTCAGGTAATTGCTTTGGCGCTTGAGGTAATAGCCCTGGCCTTCAAGATCCAGGCGGAACACGCTGCTCCAGCCGCCACCGGCAGTGTTGGGCTCATCCACAGCTTCAAGCTGTTTTGCCCACAGTGCGTCGAAATTGCCGAGACCGTGGCGCTCCAGCAATGCGCAGTCCTGTTCGGCAAGAAAATCAGTCATTCGCGCCCCTCAAAAAATCTCACCACGTGGCGAATCCGTTTCTTGTCGGCGACATCGAGCCGATCACACTGGCGATACTGCTTGTAGAAGCGCAGGCGCTGGGTGTTGGACAGGTGATATTTGGCCAGTTTGTCGAGACAGGCGAGGTCCTTGGTGATCCGGTACTTGAGCCAGAAGCCGCGCCAGAATTCGCCGTTGGGGCAGTCGATGAGGAAGATGCGCGCCTGATCGTCGATCAGCAGGTTGCGCCATTTCAAATCGTTATGCGTAAACCGATGGTCGTGCATGGTCCGGGTGTAACCGGCCAATTGCTGGCTGACACCGTCGACCCAGGCGCGATCCTTGAGCCGGGGATCCTTGCGCTCGGCCAGCGCCGAGAGGTCTTCGGTATTGGGCAGCTCACGGGTGATCATCGCACCCCGATCGTAGGCCGCGCCGCGCCGCTCCAGGCCCCAGGCCACCACCTCGGCAGTGGGGATGCCCCACTTGGCGAAGCGCTTGAGGTTCTGCCATTCCATTTTTACCCGCGGCTTGCCGAGGTAACGGCGCAGGCCCTTACCGGCGCCGACGTAGCGTTTGACGTAGTAATTGACCCCTTCGCGCTGCACCCGAACGACTTCCGACAGCGGATCGCGGGTCAGGCGTTCGCCCTGTAACGCAAACACCGCTTCGAGGCTGCCGAAATCTTCCGCGAGTTCGCCGTACTGCGGCTCAAGTGTCCAGCCCGCCATCAGAGCGCATCCCCGTAACGCTGTTTGCGCGCGTAGAGCTTGTCGGCCTTGCCTTGCAGCCAGCTCAGCAGTGGCGCCTCTTCTGCCAGAATCTGCCGCAGCGGTTGCTGGAAGTAGCCCTTGAGGAAACGCAGTTTGTCGCGGCGGGTCAGGCCGATGTCCAACGCCGAGAAGTACAGCGCCGCCAGATCCTTGTTGCGCCAGCGCTGAGTGATTTTCGCGCGGGTTTGGGCACGGTGCAGATCGATCACCGAGAGTTTGAAATCCTGCGGTGTGACCGGTTTGTCGGTGTGCAGCAGAAAATGGCAGATGTAGCAGTCGCGGTGATTGACCCCGGCGCGGTGCATCATCCCGGTCATCCGCGCGACTTCGGCAATCAATGCGCGCTTGAGTGTTGGCTCCGGCGGCTGCTTGACCCAGTCAATGCTGAAGTCTTCGAGGCTGATGGTCGGCGCCAGCTCTTCGGTGACGATGAACGAATGCTGATCCGCCGGGTTGCTGCCCTTCTCACCGTAGGCGACGGCGGTCATGGTCGGCACGCCAACTTCCTGAAGGCGCTGGATGGCCTTCCACTCTTGCCCGGCGCCGAGCACCGGCAGCTTGGCGGTCAGCAGATTCTTGAAGATTTCGCCCCAGCCGATACCACGGTGGATCTTGACGAAAAAACCATGGCCGTCGACTTCCGTGCGCAATGTCCGGCGCGCTTCCAGCTCGCGGTATACCTCGCCCTGCAAGCCTTCGACTGCGGCGAACGGGTCGCGTCCGACCCAAAGGCTTTTGAACGGTTCAGCCAGCATCAACTTCATTAAGCGTGCTCCGCCAGAATCACATCCGCCGCGTGCTGCGGCATGCTGTAGAGGTCGGCCGTCTCGGCGAAGGCCAGACCGTTGCGGCTCCAGGCCGCACGTGCAGCGTCGTTGCTCAACATCTCGGTCAGGTATTGCGTCAGCTGCGCCTGCTCGAACGGCTCGTCGAGCACTCGCCCGGCATCGGCTTCGGCGATGTAATGGGCGTAACCGCAGACCGCACTGACCAGCACCGGCAACCCGGCCACCAGCGCTTCAAGCAGCACGGTGCCGGTGTTTTCGTTGTAGGCCGGGTGAATCAACAGGTCAGCGCCGAGCAGAAAACGCGGGATATCGCTGCGCCCTTTGAGGAAGGTCACATTGTCGCCCAGGCCCAGCGTCGCACTCTGCATCTGGAACAATTTGGGGTCATCCTGGCCGATTACAAACAGGCGGGTGCGTTTGCGCAATTCGGCAGGCAGGGCGGCCAGCGCCTTGAGGCTGCGATCGACACCCTTGGTCTTGAAGCCGGAGCCGATCTGCACCAGCAGCAACTCGTCCTCCTTGAGATCGAATTCAGCGCGGAAACCGGCGCGAATCTCGTCGGCATTCGCTGGCCGCCGACGATCCTGGGCAATGCCCGGCGGCAGCAAGTGGAAACGCTCGAGCGGCGTGTCGTAATACTTGATGAACAGCGGCTGCTGCACTTCGGAAATCATCAGCACTTCGGTCTTCGCGTCCTTGGCGAACACCGCGCGCTCGTACTCGGCAAAATGGCGATAGCGGCCCCAGCGGCGATACAGCGAGTTGCGCAGGTTCTGCGCCTTGTCTTCGAAGCAGCCGTCGGCGGCGTAGTAGACGTCAAGGCCCGGCATTTTGTTGAAGCCGATCAGGCGATCGACCGGACGCTTGGCCAGATCCGCAGCCATCCACGCGCTGAGCTTTTCGTTGCGACGGTGATTGAAGAACGCTTTGACCGGCGCCACCAGCACTTCGAAACCCGGTGGCACGTCGCCTTCCCAGATCAGCGTGTAGACGCGAATCTGATGGCCGCGTTTCTGGCATTCGAGGGCGATGCGCATGAAGTCGCGCTGCAAGCCACCGAACGGGAAATATTTGTACAGGACAAATGCCAATTGCATCAGCGCAACTCCTCAGCCATTAACAACGTGCTCAGTCGGCTGGCGACACGCTCGGGGTTCACACGCGTGAAGCACAAAGGCTGCTCGCGTATCAGGTCAAACTGACGGGCATCCTGCTCGGTCGGTTGATAGGTACATTTTTTCTGCATGCAGGGCGCGCACGGGAAGTCGCTGGCCAGATGAATCTGCAGCTTGCCGTAGGCGCCGGTGAGGCCCGGGTTGGTCGGGCCGAACAACGAAATCGTCGGTACATCAAGCGCAGCGGCCAGATGGCCGAGCCCGGTGTCCACCGCCACGCAGGCTTGCGCGCCGGCGAGGACTTTGCCGACGCCGGCCAGATTGAGCTTCGGCAGCACTTCGGCGTGTTTGAAGCCGGCAGCGATGCGTTCGGCGCGGGCCTTTTCCTGCGGGCTGCCCCACGGCAGCTTCACGCCAACGCCGAGGTAGCCGACCCGCTCGGTCAGCTCGCGCCAGTAGATTTCCGGCCAGTGCTTGGTATCCCAAGTGGTGCCGTGGAGGAACACCACGTAAGCGTTCTTGCGTGGCAACTCGACCAGTCGCTCGACGTTGAGGCCGTAATCGCCGAGGCCTTTGGGCAAGTCGTAACCCAGAGCGATGGCGAATAACTGGCGTACGCGCTCGACGGCGTGCTGGCCTCGGGCGACAGCGAGTTTACGATCGTAGAAGCGCGCAGCCATCGGCTCGCGCGCGGAAGTTTTATCGAGGCCGGCCACCGGGGCTTTGACGTAGCGGGTCAGCCAGGCACTTTTCAGCAGGCCTTGAGCGTCGATCACCAGATCGTATTTATTGGCGCGCACGCTTTGCTTGAAGCGTTTCCACTCGCCGCCGGTGATGGTTTTCCACAAATTCTTGCGCCAGCGGCGGATCGCCACCGGAATCACTTTATCGACCGCCGGGTGCCAGCTCGGAATCTCGGCGAAGCCTTCTTCCACCACCCAGTCGAACTTGATGCCCGGGATCGCCCGTGCGGCGTCGGTCAGCGCTGGCAACGCGTGAATCACGTCGCCCAGCGATGAAGTCTTGATCAGCAATACCCGCAAGTTAATGAACCTCGACCACGGAGCCCTGCAACTTCTGCAAGGCATCGTTGACCGCGTCCGGCATCAGCTGGCGCAGGCAGTTGTAATGGCCGAACCGGCAAGTGCGATCGAAGCACGGGCTGCATTCGATGCCCAGGCGCACGATCTCGACCTGCTCGGCCAGCGGCGGGGTGAAGCCCGGCGAGGTCGAGCCGTACACCGCGACCAGCGGACGATTCAATGCCGCAGCGACGTGCATCAGGCCGGAATCATTGGATACAACCGAATCAGCGCATGAGAGCAGGTCAATGGCCTCGGCCAGCGAGGTACCGCCGCTGAGGTTGACCGATTCTTCACGCAGGCCCGGGATCAAACGTGCGCGGATATCTTCGCCGACCGCGTGATCGTTTTTCGAGCCGAACAGCCATACCTGCCAGCCTTCGCGGATGCGCGCTTCGGCGACCTTGGCGTAGTGCTCGGACGGCCAGCGCTTGGATTCGCCGAATTCGGCCCCGGGGCACAGGGCCAGGACCGGGCGATCAAGGCTCAGGCCGAATTTGGCCAGTGCCGCTTCGCGGGTCACCGGGTCGATTTGCAGACTCGGGCGCGGGTACGGCTTTGGCAGCTCGGCGTTCGCTTCATAGGCCAGCGCCATGAAACGCTCGATCATCAGCGGGTAGCGTTCTTTGTCGAGAGTGCGCACGTCGTTGAGCAGGCCATAGCGGAACTCGCCGCGCCAGCCAGTGCGTTTCGGGATGCCGGCAAAAAACGGCACCAGTGCCGATTTCAGCGAGTTGGGCAGCAGGATCGCCTGATCGTACTGACCGCGCAGGGATTTGCCGATGCGCCGGCGCGTCGCCAGTTCCAGCGCGCCGTGGCCGAGCGGGAAGCTCAAGGCCTTGCGCACTTCGGGCATGCGCTCGAGGATCGGCCGGCTCCACTCGGGCGCCAGCACGTCGATTGCGCATTGCGGGTGGCGCTGTTTGAGACACTGAAACAGTGTCTGCGCCATCACCATGTCACCGACCCAACTGGGCCCAACGATCAGAATATTCATGTGGTTTCCAAAAACGAACCGGGGAGGCATTTACGCCTCCCCGCCTCGATAATCATTGTGGAAGCGGCGCTGCTGGCGATGGGTCATTTCGTTCAACATGTCTGTCGACTGTCACTCCACTATCGCGAGCAGGCTCACTCCTACAGGTTTTTGCATCTGTTCACATCACTGCGCTCACCGCAGATCACTGTGGGAGCGAGCTTGCTCGCGAAGGGGCCATCACATCCGACATCGGTGTCGTCTGACACTCCGCCTTCGCGAGCAAGCTCGCTCCCACAGGGTATTGGGTGCTGCATAAACCGCTTTCAGCTTAGCCCCATCTCTTGCCATATCCGCAAAACCTGCCGGCGTTCGTCGGCAAACTGGTCGCCCGGTATCACCCCGGCGTCCTTCTGCAAGGCCTGCCGGTGGGCGGCGGAGCGATAGGCCTTATAGGCCTCGCGCAACAGACTGGCATCTTCGGCGGGCATCAGCCGTTCGTGCTCCAGCTCTTCCAGAATGCGGATGTTATCGGTCCAGCGCAGCAGCGGTGGATGGCTGTGCGACCACGCCAGGGCCGCGTATTGCACCATAAATTCAATATCGACGATACCTCCGGCGTCCTGCTTGAGGTCGAACGGCACGCCCGCGTCAAACGCATTCGCCGCCGTGCCGGCTGCGGTGCTGCGGGTGCCAAGGTTGTCGCGCATCTTGGCGCGCATCTCGCTGACTTCCTGTTGCAGTTTGGCCAGATCCCGCGGTTTGCCCAACACCTGCGCACGGACTTTCTCGAAGGCCTGACCAACGTCCTGACTACCCACCAGCACCCGTGCGCGTACCAGCGCCTGATGCTCCCACGTCCAGGCTTCGTTTTCCTGATAGCGGGCGAACGCGCCGAGGGAACTCACCAACAGCCCGGAAGCGCCGGACGGCCGCAGACGCATATCCACTTCATACAGCTGGCCGGAGTTGGTCTGCGCCGTGAGCAGGTGGATGATCCGCTGCCCCAGACGCGTGAAGAACTGCGCGCCGTCGATGGATTTCGGTCCGTCGGTTTCCGCCTGCGGATCGCCGTCATGGATGAACACCAGATCCAGGTCCGAACCATGCCCCAATTCGATACCGCCGACTTTGCCATAACCGACAATGATGAAGCCGGGATCGCACAGCGTGCCGTCGGTGCGCAGCGGTGTGCCGTACTTCGCCACGGTCTGCCGCCAGGCCAGGGCCAGCACCTGTTCGAGAATCGCTTCGGCCAGCCAGGTCAGGTAATCGCTGACTTTCATCAGCGGCAGGCTGCCTGCAATCTCCGAAGCGGCGACGCGCAAGCGGTGCGCCAGTTTGAAATGGCGCAGGGCTTCCATCTGTTGTTCGAGGTCGTCCTCGGGAATTCGTGTCAGCCGCTCGCGCAACTCGGCCGCCAGTTCCGGCGCCAGCGGCGGCTTGAACAGCCGGCCCTCGTTGAGCAATTCATCGAGCAGCAACGGGAAGCGCGTGATCTGCTCGGCAATCCACGGGCTCGCCGCACACAGGGTCAATAAACGTCGCAGCGCGCCGGGGTTTTCCGTGAGCAAAACCAGATACGCCGAACGCCGCGCCACCGCTTCCACCAGCGGCAGCACGCGCTCGAGTACCAGATCGGGATTGTCATGCTCCACCGCTTGCGCAAGCAGTCGCGGAATAAAAGCATCGAGACGCTCGCGCCCCAGCCGCTGCATCGCGCGCAATTGCGGACTGCCACGCAAACCGGCCAGCGCTTTGAGGGCTTTGCCGGCATCGACGAAACCGCCCTCCTGCAACTGCCGGCACGCGGCCTCCTCGTCCTGTTCTTCCTCCCACAGCGGCAGCCATTCACCACCGACCACCACTTCGCTTTCGCTGCCCTCTTCCTCATCGGGATCGGCGATCACCTGGGCGAAATGCCAGGCCACGCGCCCGCGCCAGTACATCAGCTGTTCGTGGAACGCCGACCAATCGGCGAAGCCCAGCATGAAGGCGATGCGCGCCTGATCCTGAGCGCTGTCCGGCAGCATCTGCGTCTGGCGATCAGCAATCGCCTGAATGGCATGTTCGGTGTAACGCAGAAACTCGTACCCTTCGCGCAATTCACTGACCACCGCCGGCGGCAGATAGCCCTGCCCTTCCAGCGTGCTCAGCACCTTTAATAGAGGACGCTGTTGCAGGCTCAGGTCGCGGCCACCGTGGATCAATTGAAAGGCCTGAGCGATAAACTCGACCTCACGAATGCCGCCGGAGCCGAGCTTGATATTGTCGGCCATGCCCTTGCGCCGCACTTCCTGCTGGATCAACTGCTTCATCGTGCGCAGCGCTTCGATCGCCGAGAAGTCCAGATAGCGCCGATAAACGAACGGCCGCAGCATGTCGAGCAACTGCGCGCCGGCGACCTGATCGCCAGCCACCACCCGCGCCTTGATCATCGCGTAGCGTTCCCAGTCGCGGCCCTGATCCTGGTAATACTGCTCCAGCGCGTTGAAGCTGAGCACCAGCGCACCAGACGATCCGTATGGACGCAGGCGCATGTCGACGCGGAAGACGAAGCCGTCGACCGTCATGGGATCCAGCGCCTTGATCAGACGCTGGCCGAGGCGGATGAAGAATTCCTGATTATCCAGCGAGCGTTTCACGCCGACGGTTTCGCCGCCTTCGGGGTAGGCGAAGATCAGGTCGATGTCGGAAGACAGATTCAGCTCGACCGCGCCGAGCTTGCCCATGCCGAGGATGACCATCTGCTGCGGCTCACCGCTGCGCCGCCCGGTCGGCGTGCCGAATTGCTCGCAATGGCGGCTGTACAGCCATTGATAAGCCTGATCGATGGTGGCGTCGGCCATGTCCGAGAGGTCGCGGCAGGTCTGCACCAGATCGGCCTGGCGGGTCAGGTCGCGCCAGATGATCCGCACCTGATGGCGTGCGCGCTGGCGACGCAAGGCGCGGCCGAGTTCGTCTTCGCTCTGCGCGCTGTTCACAGCGGCGGCAATCTGTGCGCACAGCTCGCCGGGCGCAAACGCTCGATCAAGTTCGCCGGACGCGACCAGCGACAACAACATCAAAGGGTCACGAATGCTCTGTTCAATGACAAATTCGCTGGCGGCGCTGACGCGGGCGAATTGCGCCCAGCGCTCCGACGTCCAGTTCGACAGGCCGTGATCGTCTTCAAGGGCGGCGACGGACGTACGGAACGACTGCTCGGATCGGCTGACCAACGGCAGGAGAATGGCGGGCAGTTCGGCAAGCACGGGCAGGGTCATGGTCTATCCTTGATCGGCGTATTGAGGGCCGCTTGTAGTGAATGATGAAAACCCGCTACGTGAAGGACTGTCGAACAAAAGTTAGAAATAGCTGAAATTTCTTCTTCTTTGGCATCCAGCATCAAACTTTCACCTTATTCGGATGGAAATCGACCCGCCTTAACGATTATTCTCACAACGCAGTCGGAGGCCACAAGCCTTTCATCTGTAGTTTTACTACTCGTCTATACATTCGAAAGGCTGAAATGCCGGAAGATTTGTAGTAAAACTACACGCCGCCGGAACAACCTGTCGGCAATCCAAGAATTTTAAATCGTCTGCCCACAAGGCCAGTCGCAAACTCAGGCAACCGATTCTGGAAGCCTTT
>NZ_RCOC01000014.1:0-53848 GCF_004307515.1 Pseudomonas sp. Sample_14
TCGCTGGCGCCGATCAGGCCGCCGCTGTTGTCCAGTTGACGGGCGTCCACGTCGAGGCGACCGGCGATCACTTTGCCGCCGGTGTTTTTTACCTCCTGAGCATTGAGCTTGAGGCTGCCGCCGGCGATTTCGATACGGCCCTGACGGTTGTCGATACTGTCGACCACCAGTGTTGCCGCTTGCCCATCGGCGAAGCGAATCAGGCCGCTGAGGTTGACGATGGCCGGCGCGCTCACGACCAGACGGGTTTCACCATAAACACGCGCATTCACACCTTGGTTGACCAGGCGCGCCGCGTTCAGAGTGAGGTCTTGAGCCTGCACGGTACCGTTCTGGTTCTCGAACGTTGCGGCTGCGCTGGCGGTCAGGGTTCGGCTGGCCAACACGCTGCCACTGTTGCTCACCGAAGCACTGTTGATCGACAGATCACCATTGGCGTTGCGGCTGTTGTCTGCGCTTACCCCGGCTTCAATCACACCGGTATTGGTCAGCCTGCCGCCACTGCTCAGGCTGACGCTGTCACGGGCAGCGAGGCTTTGGCGATTGATCAGGTCTTCGGCGGTTTGTACGGTGACCTGCGTACCGGCATAAACCGCGCCCTGGGCATCGAGACTTTTGGCCTTTACATCGACGGCATTACCCGCCGTGACTTTGGCCAGGGTCAGTTGGCCATTGGCGTCGATCCGGATGTCACCTGCGCTGGCGGCAAGATCCCCTGCCAGCTTCACGCCAACGCCCTGCTCGGTGCCGACCAGTTTGATTGCACCGGCATACATGCCGCCGAGCGCCGAGGAGTCGATGGCCAGTTGTGGTCTGGCGCTGCCGTCATCGGCACGGGCGGTGGCGCTGAGCGTGTCGGCGTTGACGTCGTTGCGGCCGGTGGTGATGTTCAGGTTTTTTGCGTGGATCTGTGCATTGATCTGCGCACTGCGGGTAATGATTTCGAAACTGTCGACGTTGCTCGCATCAAGACCGACGCCGTCAATCGAAACGCTTCCCTGATCGACCTGAAAGCGCTCCAGGCGACCGTTGTCGAGCACCGGTTTACCGGTGGTCAGCGTGACACGTGGCGTGTTGATGAAACCGCAACCGTTGCAACTGATGCCGTAAGGATTGGAAACGATCACCCGTGCCGATTGCCCTGCGACTTCGGTGTAGCCGCGCAACTGGCTCGGGCTGCCGCCATTGACTTCGTTGAGGATGGTTTGTGCCGCTGCGCCACGCAGGTTCGGGTTGCCGAGAATGATCCCGCCCAGTTGCGTCTGTTGCATGCGGTCGGTGGCGTTGTTGAGGATGACGCCTTGCGCACCGACGTTGTAGTCGTGGAACTGGTTATGCGACAGGCCACTGCCATTGGGCGCTGCGATGTTGACGATTGGCACGCCATTGCCGGCGCGATCCAGACTGGTGCCGGGTGCACTGACAACGATGCCGTCCGCCTGCGCCCACACCGGTTGCCAGAACATGACGTTCGCCAGCAAAAAGGCGAGACCACGCTTGGGCATGCCGCAGAATTGCTCGCGCTTTTTTACGGCCGCAGAAGGTTGGCTGGCCAGCAAAGCCAGGTGGCGAATGTCCATATCAGAATCTCGAAGCGGGCAAAAATTAAATGAAGAAATCCAGGCGGAAATAAATCGGCGCTTCGCGCTCGGTCAGCGCGTCCGGTCGTTCCAGGGAATGCGCGAATGTCACGCTGGCGGCCACATGCTGACCACGGGCGAACAACTCCAGCGAGTTGCTCGACATGCGTCCGTGCTGATCGCCGTTGTAGCGATCGCCGCGAATTACGCCCTGGTCGTAACCGAGGCTGGTGCCGTATTCGGCGAACACCGGTTGCAGCCATTCGGCCGTCACCGGGCGGCTCCAGCGCAGGTCGTTGCGCCAGTAGCCACCACTGTCGCCGGACAGCGATTGATCCTTGTAGCCGCGGATCGACGCCGAGCCGCCGAGGCTGGTGCGCTGTGGGCTGAACAGCACATCTTCGCTGCGCTGGCCGGTCATCAGGCTGCTGAAGCTGAAGGATTCACCGAGCAATTTGAACGGCTGCAAATAGCTCAGGGTTGCGGTGTATTTGCGGTAGCGTGCGTCCGGTTCGCCGGGGCCGGGATCGTGACTGCCCTGCGCATCGAAAGCACCAATGCCCTCCTGCACGCCAGCATCGAAGTTGACGAACGCGCTGCCGACACGACGGCCGTGGTTGAAGCCGAATTGCGCTTCGCTGATGCGATTGCTGCTCAGTTTGAGTTTGCTGTCTTCGATGAAGTTGTTGCTGCGCAGGTACGAAAGTCCCGCACTGAGGGAGGTCTTGCTGACCGCGTCGCGATGGATCACGCGCTCGGCGCGCAGTTGATGGTTTTCGCTGTCGCCGGTCTGCTTGAAGTTGTAGCCGTTGGCGGCGATCTGCGAGCGGTACTCGCTCTGGCTGTAGGTGTAACTGAACGTCCACCAGCCCCACGGCAGGCTGTAATTGAGCATGGCGTTGTTGGAAGTGTGCTGGTGATCGGTCATCGCATCGTGACCGCCGCGCAGGCTCAGCTGGTCGGCCAGACCCAGCGGGCTATCCCAGTCGAACGATGTACCCCACTGCTGCTCGCCGGTGCTGCGCTGACCGTCGTTGCTGCGCGACAGGCCGGCGCGCCATGGCTTCTGCGGCGTGTTGGTCACGCGCACCTCGCTGCCGCCGACATTCTGCCCCGGCGCCAGCTCCATTTTGGCCTGGTTGGACGGCAGGCGATTGAGCTGGTCGACCATCTGCTCGATCTCGCGCAGGTTGACCAGTTCACCGCTTTTGCCGGGAAAGGCCATGGCCAGTTCGCGATCCGAGAGCCGGCTGTTTTCCGCGCCCTTCATGCCTTCGAGCTTGCCTTCGACCACGAGCACTTTCAGGTGCCCGGCGGACAGATCCTGTTGCGGCAGATAAGCGCGGCTGGTGACCAGACCTTTTTCGATGTAATGGTCGGTGATGACTTTGAGCAGCTCGTTGAGCTGCGGCACGCCGAGGCATTCGCCGATATAAGGCTTGAGCAGACGCGCCTTTTCACGCTCCGAGAGGCTGTCGGCGCCCTTGAGCTCGATGTCCTTGATGGTGAAGCAGCGAGTGTCGACGGGGGTTGTCGGCTGTACGGGTTTGGCGTCTTTGCCGGGCAGATCCTTGAGTTCTTCGAGGCGCCGCTGCTGCTCTTCGAGCAAACGGTTCTGACGTTCGCGGATCAGGTCGGTTTCACCGGGAGTGGGCGCGGCCCAGGCAGATTCAAGCGGAGAAAGGCAGAGCAGCGCCAGGCACAACCGCGCCGTGAAGGCGGGTGAAAACATGTTCGATCCCTCGACATAAAAAGTGACATCAAAATAGTGGCGCGATATTAGAGGGCCATCATTTTGACGTCAAACTTATGTTTGCGCCGTTCATCGGCGTTTGCCGCACCTTCATACGGGTGAAACCAGCACCTGCGTACAAGTGGCGGGCGCGTTTTGCGCGGATAGTGGCCGTTGCCCATTCGGCATCTATTCTTGCCACACACGATCACAAGGAGTTTGCATGAGCACCTTCAAAACCCAAGACGGCACCGAGATCTATTACAAGGACTGGGGCAGCGGCAAGCCCGTGCTGTTCAGCCACGGCTGGCCGCTGGATGCCGACATGTGGGAATACCAGATGGAATACCTGAGCAGTCGCGGCTATCGCACCATCGCCTTCGACCGCCGTGGTTTCGGTCGCTCCGATCAACCATGGACCGGCTACGACTACGACACTTTCGCCGATGACATCGCCGGCCTGATCAACCATCTGGACCTGCGCGACGTGACCCTGGTCGGCTTCTCCATGGGTGGCGGCGACGTCAGCCGCTACATCGCCCGCCACGGCAGCGAGCGCGTTGCCGGCCTGGTATTGCTCGGTGCGGTCACGCCGCTGTTCGGCAAGAAAGCCGACTTCGCCGACGGCGTCGACAAATCAGTGTTCGACGGCATCAAGGCCGGCCTGCTGAAGGATCGTGCGCAATTTATCGCTGATTTCAACGCGCCGTTCTACGGCACCAATCAGGGCCAGAAAGTCTCTGACGGCGTGCTCACGCAAACCCTGAACATCGCGCTGCTGGCATCGCTCAAGGGCACCGTCGACTGCGTGACCGCGTTCTCGGAAACCGACTTCCGCCCGGACATGGCCAAGATCGATGTGCCGACTCTGGTGATCCATGGCGACGGCGACCAGATCGTGCCGTTCGAAACCACCGGCAAGCAGGCCGCCGCGCAAATCAAAGGCGCCGAGTTGAAGGTCTACGCCGGCGCGCCGCACGGGTTCGCCGTGACCCACGCGCAGGCGTTGAATGAGGATCTGCTGGCGTTCCTCAATCGGTAATTCCGCCCGGCAAAAGCCGTAGTCAGATGCTGATGAACCAAGGCCCGCGCGATGCGGGCCTTGTGTTTTGCGCTATGGTATTTTTCTGCGTCCACTACCCGGAGAAGGAAATCCAATGCTGCGAATACTCGGCAAAGCCTCATCGATCAACGTTCGCAAAGTGCTGTGGACCTGTGCCGAACTGGACATCCCGTTCGAGCGCGAAGACTGGGGTTCGGGCTTCCAGTCGCCAAACACACAGGAGTTTCTCGCGCTCAATCCCTGCGCCATGGTGCCGGTGATCCAGGACGGCGATTTCACTCTCTGGGAATCCAACACCATCATTCGTTATCTGGCGACGCGTTACGGCGGTGCGCATTTATATCCGGTTGAGCCCATCGCCCGCGCGCGGGTCGATCAGTGGATCGATTGGCAGGCCTCGGAGCTGAATCGCTCTTGGTCGTACCCGCTGATGGCGCTGGTGCGCAAGTCGCCGGATTATCAGGACGGCGATGCCCTGGCCGCCGGCTGCCGGGACTGGATGCGCAACATGCAAATCCTCGACCGCCAACTGGAGAAGACTGGCGCTTACGTCAGTGGCGAGCAGTTTTCCCTGGCGGACATTCCGATCGGGCTGTCAGTGAATCGCTGGTTCGAAACGCCGCTCGATCACGGGAATCTGGCTGCGGTGCGCGCCTATTACGATCGCTTGAATCAGCGCGACGGTTATCGTTTGTACGGGCGCAATGGCACGCCATAAAGATGCGCTCGATCAGGCTTGCTCACGCACCACGCCCCGCTCTTCAAGCAAACGCACGAACATGCTCAGACTGCGCGACACCGTGCCCCGGCGCCACACCAGCCACGTAGTCAGATAGCGGAAGTCCGCGGTCAGCGGCCAGACGCTGACCGTCGCGCTGCCGGGCATGCTCTGCAGCATTTTTCGCGGCATCAGTGCCAGGCCGGCACCGGCGCTGACGCAGGCGAGCATGCCGTGATAGGACTCCATTTCGAAGATCTTGCCGGGTACGGCAGCGTCAGTGCTGAACCATTTTTCGAAATGATGCCGGTAGGAACAGTTGGAACGGAAGGCGTAGATATTCTCGCCATTCACGTCCGCCGCACGTTCGACCGGTGAATGATTGAGCGGCGCGATGATGACCATTTCCTCCTCGAACGCCGGCACACCTTCCAGGGCCGGATGCAGCACCGGGCCGTCGACGAATGCCGCAGCCAGACGCCCGGACAGCACGCCGTCGATCATCGTCCCCGATGGCCCGGTTGAAAGATCGAGGTCGACCTTCGGGTGCTGCTGGTTGTACGCCGCCAGCAGTTCGGGAATGCGCACCGCTGCGGTACTTTCCAGCGAGCCCAAGGGGAACGCGCCCTGGGGTTCTTCGCCTGCGACCGTAGCGCGGGCTTCCTGCACCAGATCGAGAATACGCCGCGTGTATTCGAGAAAACTCCACCCGGCCGGCGACAGGCGCAGACGGCTTTTCTCGCGGATAAACAGGTCGACACCGAGGTCCTGCTCCAGCTGTTTGATCCGTGTGGTCAGGTTCGACGGCACGCGATGAATCTGCGTGGCGGCAGCGCTGATGCTGCCGTGCTCGGCCACGGCCTTGAAGATTTCCAGTTGCACCAGATCCACAGTCATTCTCCGATCGTGAAAGAAACGATCTCTATTATTCAGTTTCCAGAAAACTAACGCCACCCTACTCTAGGCCCATCCGACGAACCTACAGGACAACGTCATGAGCCAGATTTCCAGCCAGACCCACGCCATCTCGATCAACCCAGCCACCGGCGAGCAGATCGGGCATTACGCGTTTGAATCCGCCGCTGCCCTTGATGCGGCGCTGACTCGCGCTGCCTTTGCTTTTGGCAAGTGGAAGCGCAAGCCGCTGCAGGATCGTTCGCGTCTTTTGACCGCACTCGCCGGCGCGCTGCGTGAAACCTCAGAAGCGATGGCAACCATGATCACCCGGGAAATGGGCAAGCCGATCGCCCAGGCCCGTGGCGAAATCGAGAAATGCGCCAAGCTCTGCGAGTGGTACGCCGAACATGGCCCGGCCATGCTCGACGCCGAAGCCACTCAGGTTGAAGGCGGCAAGGCGCGTATCGAATACCGTCCGCTGGGGCCGATTCTGGCGGTGATGCCGTGGAATTTCCCGATCTGGCAAGTGCTGCGCGGCGCGGTGCCGACGTTGATCGCTGGCAACACTTACGTGCTCAAGCATGCGCCAAACGTGATGGGCAGCGCTTACCTGCTGCGCGATGCGTTTGTTCGCGCCGGTTTCCCCGAGGGCGTGTTTGAAGTGATCAACGTCACCCCGGAAGGCGTTTCCAGCGCCATCGCCGATTCGCGCATCGCCGCTGTGACCCTGACTGGCAGCGTCCGCGCCGGCATGGCCATCGGCGCTCAGGCCGGTGCGGCATTGAAGAAATGCGTGCTGGAACTCGGCGGCTCCGATCCGTTCATCGTGCTCAACGATGCTGATCTGGATGAGGCGGTGCACGCGGCGGTGGTCGGTCGTTATCAGAACTCCGGCCAGGTTTGCGCGGCTGCCAAGCGTCTGATCATCGAACAAGGCGTGGTCGAGGAATTCACCCGCAAGTTCGTTGAAGCGACACGCCAGTTGAAGATGGGCGATCCGCTGAATGCGGACACCTATATCGGGCCGATGGCGCGCTTCGATCTGCGTGATGAATTGGATCAGCAAGTGCGTGACACGTTGGAGGAAGGCGCGACGCTGCTGCTCGGCGGCAGCAAGGTTGAGGGTTCGGGCAACTACTATGAGCCGACGGTACTGGCCGATGTCACCGACCGCATGACTTCGTTCAAGCAAGAGCTGTTTGGCCCGGTCGCTTCGATTATCACCGCCCGCGATTGCGCACACGCCGTGGCCTTGGCCAACGACAGCGATTTCGGCCTGACCGCCACGATCTACACCGCCAACGTCGCGCTGGCCGAGCAACTGACCAGCGAACTGGAAACCGGCGGCGTGTTCATCAACGGCTACTCGGCGAGCGATCCTCGTGTGACCTTCGGCGGCGTGAAGAAGAGCGGCTTCGGTCGTGAGCTGTCGCACTTTGGCGTACGGGAATTCTGCAACGCGCAAACCGTGTGGCTGGATCGTAAATAAGCCGGGTGCTGTAAAACCTGTGGGAGCGAGCCTGCTCGCGAAAGCGTCCTGTCAGTCACTGCTGCATCGACTGACACACCTCTTCGCGAGCAGGCTCGCTCCCACAGGGGCACGGTTGCGCAGATGATTTGGGGCACGACTCCCACATGCTCTGCTTCGATTTACAGATACTTCAACCAACTGATGTCCCGGCGCCGCGCTTTCAGTGCCGAAAACCAGCGCACCGCCGGGAACAGCACCACGGCAAGAACCACCGCCGCCAGCCACACCGCCGTCACCGTCGAAAAGCCGAAATAGCTGCCCTGATTCAGGCCGAACAGCGCCACGCCAATCAGGTACAACACCTTCAACACATACAAGTGCAGCAGATAGAAAAACATCGGCGCCGAGCCGAACACGGTCAGCCAGCCAATCCAGCGGCGACTCTGCACGCGCTCAAAGGCGAGCAACAGCAACAGCCCCACGCTCACAGTCAGCGCGATGAACAGCAGCGATGGCGGGTATTTGGTGATATTGAAAAAGCTCATCAGTGTCTGCACCAGCGAATCGCTGATCGCCCACGGCTTTTCGCCGTAGCCATTGATCAAGCGCAGCGCCACAAAGCCCAGCAATCCAGCGGCCCCGGCAATCAGCAAACGACGCTGACGCTCCGCCGCGTCCATGCCGCGAGCAAACCACGGCCCCAGCGCATAGCCCAGGCCGATTACACCAATCCACGGCAGCAGCGGGTACGAGGTGCGCAGGCGCAGGGTTTCGCTGATCTCGATCCAACCTCGATCATGCAGAATCGCCCAAGGCACATGCATCGCCGACTCAACCGGGAAATGCACCGCGTCGAGCAGGTTGTGCCCGGCGATGATCGCCACGCTCAGCGTCAGCAGCAGCGCACGCGGCAACCAGACCAGCAGCGCCAGCGCGATCATGCTCAGGCCGATCGCCCAGATCACTTGCAGGTAGATCACGCTCGGCGGCAACTGGAAGGTCCAGGCGAAGTTGACCAAAGTGAATTCCAGCGCCACCAGGAACAATCCGCGCTTGAACAGAAACGCGCTGACATCGGCTTTGCCGGCGTATTTTTCGCCGTAGAGCCATGCCGACAATCCGGTCAGCAAGACGAACACCGGCGCACACAAATGCGCCAATGTGCGGCTGAAAAACAGCGCCGGTTCGGTGCTGGCAATGTCCATCGGATCGGAGACCTGTCGGTGCAACAGGAAGGTTTCGCGCACGTGATCGAGCAGCATGAACAGGATCACCAGGCCTCGGAGCGCATCAATGGACAGCAGCCGGCCAGTCGTCAATGGGGCAGAACGGGGAAGTACAGGGGGCATGGGTCTTTCGCAATCGAGAGGAATAACACCGGACAGCCACAACGCCGCCCGCAAATTTCGCGTTACCTTATAACACCAGAAAAACAAAACCCAAACATGCACCATCAAAGTTGCCCATCAGCGCCAGCCTTCTATAGTGAACAGGTCCGCCCTGCCCTTGAGCGCTGTCCATGGTCAATACCGAACACCTGATCATCTGCGAGCACTGTGATTGCGTGTATGAGAAAGTCGTGCTCGCCAAACACCAGAAAACCCTGTGCGTGCGCTGCGGTGGCGTGCTGCAGCGCTTCAACGGCCTGACCATCGAGCAGCGTCTGGCCCTGACGTTCACGGCCGCGATGCTGTGGCTGTTCGCCAATTTCTATCCGGTGATGAGCATCAGCCTCAAGGGCATGAAAAACAGCGCAACCCTATGGGATTCGGTGCTCGCGCTGAGCCAGGGGCCGATCACCTTTATCGCCATGGTCGCGGCGATCGCAATCATCATCGCCCCGGCATTTCAGTTGGTGTTGCTGGTCTGGGTGTTGAGTTTTGCCCTCGGCCTGCGTCGCGCACCGGGGTTCAATCTGTGCATGCGCTGGCTGGAAACCCTGCGCCCGTGGAGCATGCTCGAGGTGTGTCTGCTGGGGGCGATGGTCGCGGTGTTCAAACTCGCCGGCTTGCTCGATGTGCTGCCGGGGATCGGCCTGTTCGCCCTGGCGGTGCTGAGCCTGATGATGATCCGCATTGCCGGCCGTGACATCCGTGAACTCTGGGACATTTTATGAAGCGTCCACCGACCGCCAGCGAACTCAACCTGTGCCTGTGCCACAGCTGTGGTTTGGCCTGTGACATGACCGACGAGCCCCACGAATGCCCGCGCTGTGATGCGCCGTTGCATCGGCGCAAGACCAATTCGCTGACGCGCACCTGGGCGTACATGATCGCCGCGCTGGCGTTTTATGTTCCCGCCAATCTGCTGCCGGTGATGAATACGGTGATGCTCGGCAACGGCGCCGACAGCACGATCATGAGTGGCGTGCTGGAGTTCTGGGAGGCCGGAGCGTGGGACATCGCCCTGATCATTTTCATCGCCAGCATCGCGGTGCCGGGGGTCAAGTTCGTCGCCCTGACTTTGCTGCTGGTCACCGTGCAGCGCAACAGCGATTGGGCGCGCAGGGAGCGTTCGAAGCTGTACCGATTCGTCGAACTGATCGGCTACTGGTCGATGCTCGATGTGCTGGTGGTCGCGCTGGTCGCGGCGCTGGTGAAGTTCCAGGCGCTGGGCGATATCGAGCCACGACCGGGCATCCTGTTCTTCGGCCTGGTCGTGGTGTTAACCATGCTCGCGGCGATGAGTTTCGACCCGCGCCTGATCTGGGACAAGGACACCAGCGACACGGTCAGCGACGCAGCGTCTCCAGCAGCACCTGCAACGGATGGCGCAGCGCCTGATCCGACTGGCGCTTGACCTGGCTGCGGCAGGAGTAGCCGGTCGCCAACGCCTCGCCCTGCTCCGCCGGAGCCTGCATCTGGCGCGCCCACGACTGCTCGTAAATGACGGCTGAGGTCTGGCGATTACGTGCTTCGTGGCCGTAGGTACCGGACATGCCGCAGCAACCGGTAGCCTGCGTGGCCAGCTTCAGACCGGCACGTTCGAAGACCTGTTCCCACTGGCGGGTCGCGGCCGGCGCGTTGGTTTTCTCCGTGCAATGGGCGAGCAGACGGAATGCTTTGGGCTGAGCCTCAGGCGTCTGCTCCGGCATGACCTTGAGTAACCATTCCTGCACCAGCGCTACTTCTGGGCACTCATTCAGGCCCGGTACTTTCAGGTATTCCTGGCGATAGACCAGAGTCATCGCCGGATCCAGCCCCAGCAGCGGCACGCCGGTCTGCGCCAGCGCCTGCAACTGCTCAGCGTTACGCAACGCCGCCCGATTGAACGCCGAGAGAAAGCCCTGCACATGCAGCGGTTTACCGTTGGCGCTGAACGGCGCGAGATAGACCTGATAACCCAGGCGCGAAATCAGCTCGACCAGATCAGCCAGCAGCGGCGCTTCGAAGTAGCGGGTGAAGGCGTCCTGCACGATCACCACGCTGCGTTCGCGCTGCCCTGGGGTTAGCGCCGACAGCGTTGCAACCGTTGCTGGCTGCACCTGCCAACGGCGCATCGCCGCGTGGAAATCGAAACGGCTGAGCAGCGGCACATCGACCATGCCACCGATCCGCGCCAGCGCGCCACGCACCCAGCCAGCACCCATCAGACCGTTATAAAGCTCCGGTACCCTCGCCATGTATGGAATGGTGTATTCCAGCGAGGCAATCAGATAGTCCCGCGCCGGACGCAGATAACGACTGTGATACAGCTCGAGAAAACGCGAGCGAAATTCCGGCACGTTGACCTTCACCGGGCACTGCCCCGCGCAGGATTTGCAGGCCAGGCAACCGGCCATGGCGTCGTACACCTCATGGGAAAAATCCGCCGATGGATCGCGACTGTTGCGCCAGCGCTGCCACAGCGTGCTGAAAAACGCCGGTTTTCGGATTGCGTCCGAGAGCACATCGACGCCCGCCTCGCCCTGCAACCGCAGCCATTCGCGAATCAGCGAAGCGCGGCCCTTGGGCGATTGCGCGCGTTCGCGGGTGGCTTTCCACGACGGGCACATGGCGTCATCGGGATCGAAGTTGTAGCAGGCGCCGTTGCCATTGCAGTGCATGGCCGCGCCGTAGCTTTGCCAGACTTTTTCGTCGATCTGCCGATCCAGCTCGCCGCGCAGGGTCACTTCGTCGATCTTCAGCAGTGCTGCGCCGCTGTTGGCCGGCGTAGCGATTTTGCCCGGGTTGAACTGGTTGAATGGGTCGAACGCGGCTTTCAAGGCTTGCAGCGCCGGGTACAACTCGCCGAAGAATGCCGGCGCGTATTCCGAACGCAGGCCCTTGCCATGCTCGCCCCAGAGCAGGCCGCCGTAGCGCTGGGTCAGCGCCGCTACGCCATCGGACACCGGGCGTACCAGGGCCGCTTGCTGCGGGTCTTTCATGTCGAGGATCGGCCGCACGTGCAGTACGCCGGCGTCGACATGGCCGAACATGCCGTACTGCAAGCCGTGGCTGTCGAGCAGGTCGCGCAGTTCGGCGATGTATTCGGCCAAATGCTGCGGCGGCACGGCGGTGTCTTCAACGAACGGCTGTGGGCGGGCTTCACCGGCGACGTTGCCGAGCAGGCCCACCGCCCGTTTGCGCATGCCATAGACCTTGTTCACCGCTGCCTGACCAACCGCCAGCGTATGGCCCAGGCGCTCCACGGTGCGGTCGTTTTGCAGATGTTCGAGGAACGCTTCGACGCGGCGTTGCAGATCTTCGGGATCGTCACCGCAGAACTCGACCAGGTTGATGCCCAGAGTCGGCCGCTCAGCGTTTTCCGGAAAATATTCGGCAACGCCGTGCCAGACGATGTCCTGCATCGCCAACAGCAAGACTTTGGAGTCGACGGTTTCAATCGACAACGGCTTGAGCGCCATCAACGCCCGCGCATCACGCAAGGCATCCATGAACCCGGCGTAGCGGATATTCACCAGCATCGTGTGCTTGGGAATCGGCAGTACGTTGAGCCGCGCTTCGACGACGAAGCCCAGCGAGCCCTCAGCGCCGCAGAGCACGCTGTTGAGGTTGAAACGCTGATCGGCCTCGCGCAGATGCGCCAGGTCATAACCGGTCAGGCAGCGGTTGAGATCGGGAAAGCGTGCCTTGATCAGCTCGCCCTGTTCATCAATGATCTGCCGCGCACAACGATAGACTTCGCCGACGCGATCATCGCGGGCGCACTGCGCTGCAAGCTCATCCTCGGCCAGCGGCAGACCGCGCAAACGCTCGCCGCCGCGCAGGATCATTTCAAGTTCCAGCACATGGTCGCGGGTCTTGCCGTAGGTGCAACTGCCCTGGCCGCTGGCGTCGGTGTTGATCATGCCGCCGACCGTGGCGCGATTGGAGGTCGACAGTTCCGGAGCAAAAAACAGCCCGGCGGATTTCAGCGCGGCGTTGAGCTGGTCCTTGACCACCCCGGCCTGCACGCGCACCCAGCGTTGTTCAACATTGATTTCCAGAATGCGATTCATGTGCCGCGACAGGTCGACGACGATGCCGTCCGTCAGCGATTGACCGTTGGTGCCGGTGCCACCGCCTCGCGGGGTGATCACCACTTTCTCGTACGCCGGTTCGGCAATCAGCCGCGCCACCCGTGCCACATCGTCCGCATCCAGCGGAAACACCGCCGCTTGCGGCAAGCGCTGATAGATCGAGTTGTCGGTCGCAAGCACCACGCGGCTGGCGTAATCAGCGCTGATTTCCCCGCGAAAGCCGCTGTCTTTCAGGGCGGCGAGGAATTGTTGGTAATCGCCGGTCAAGGCTTTGGCGGGCGACAGCTGGGCAATCATCGGTCGGGTCATCTCGGTCAAATCGGGCTGTGTGGCGGTGAACAGTTGTGCGCAACGAATGATTGCGTCAGGCTCCGCCATCTGATTGCGCCCATGTTCATTGCTGGTTAGCCATGGAACAAGCGTAATTTCGACCCGCTATCGATGAGTTTTACGAATGAATCCGCGCACCCTCACACCGTCCATGTCGCTGCTGCTGGCTTTCGAGGCCGCCGCTCGCCACGAGAGCTACACCCGCGCCGCCCATGAGCTGTCACTGACGCAGAGCGCGGTCAGCCGCCAGGTTCAGATTCTCGAGAAGATGCTCGGCATGCGCCTGTTCAGCCGCGAAGGCCGGCAGGTGGTGCTGACGGATGTCGGGCGCATGTATCAGCGCGAGCTCAGCGAAGCCCTCGGACAGATTCGCAGCGCAACCTTGCAGGCGATGGCATTTGGTTCGGGCATCCATAGCCTGCGCCTGGCGACGCTGCCGACCTTCGGTTCGAAATGGCTGCTGCCACGGTTGAAGGATTTCTACACGGCGCACCCGGGCATGACCGTGCACCTGCATTCGCGGATCGAAACCATCGACTTCGACACCAGCGAAATCGACGCGGCCATCTGTGTCGGCGGCGGTGAGTGGCCAGGCCTGACCGCCCTGCCCCTGCACACCGAAGAACTGGTGGCGATTGCCGGCGCGCAGCTGTCGGCGACTGAACGCGACGAGGCCGAGCGACACATGGCCGGGCAGTTGCTGCTCAACGTCAGCAGCAATGCCCAGGCATGGGCGGAATGGTTCAGCCATCATCAACTGCCGCATCGCAGCATGCGGATCGGGCCAAGCTTCGAAATGACCTCGCACTTGATTCAGGCAGTACGCGCCAATATCGGCGTCGGCCTGGTGCCGCGTATTCTGGTCGAGGAGGAATTGCTCAAGGGCGAATTGCTGCAACTGGGCGAGCCGATTACCAGCCGACGCAGCTATTACCTGGTGTATCCGCCGCGCAATGAGAATCTGCCTTCGTTGAAGGCGTTCAGGGATTGGCTGGTTCATACGCTCTGAAGGATCGCGTCGCGGCCATTCGCGAGCAGGCTCGCTCCCACAGGGAAATGTATGCCAACTGTGGGAGCGAGCCTGCTCGCGAAGAAACCAGTCGCAACGACCTTAAAACCTCGGTTTGACCGCCCGCCAATCCGCCTTGTACCGCTGCATCTGCCGCACATCATCCCTCTGGCGAATCCCGCACGTCAGGTACTGATCATGCAGCTTGGCCAGTTGCTCGTAATCCAGTTCCAAACCCAGCCCCGGCGCACGGGTGATCTTCACGCAGCCATCGACAATCGGCAGCTTGCCGCCCTTGATCACTTCCTCGTCCGGCTCCTGCCACGGGTAGTGGGTGTCGCAGGCGTAATCCAGATTCGGCACTGCCGCCGCAACGTGCGCCATGGCCATCAGGCTGATGCCCAAGTGCGAATTGGAATGCATCGACACGCCGAGGCCGAACACGTCGCACATTTTCGCCAGTGTCTGCGTATCCCGCAGGCCACCCCAGTAATGGTGGTCGGCGAGGACGATTTGCACGCTGTTCTGCGCAACGCTGCGGCGGAACTCGTCGAAATCAGTGACGACCATATTGGTCGCCAAGGGCAGACCGGTGCGCTTGTGCAGTTCAGCCATGCCATCAAGGCCCGGGGTCGGGTCTTCGTAATACTGCAGATCATCGCCGAGCAGTTCGGCCATGCGAATCGCCGTCTCCAGCGACCAGTTGCCGTTCGGATCGATGCGCAGCGGCAATCCCGGAAAGGCTTTTTTCAGTGCCTTGATGCAAGCCACTTCATGCTCCGGCGGCAAGGTGCCGGCCTTGAGCTTGATGCTCTTGAATCCGTACGCTTCGATCATCCGCGCTGCCTGCGCGACAATCTGCTGCTCGCTCAGCGCCTCGCCCCAGTTGTCCGGCTTGTAGGGCGAGTCGATATGTTCGGCGTATTTGAAAAACAGGTAAGCGCTGAACGGCACTTCATCGCGGATCGCGCCGCCGAGCAGGTCCACCAGCGGCACGTTCAGGTAGTGCGCCTGCAAATCAAGAAACGCTACTTCGAATGCCGAGTAGGCATTGCTCACCGCTTTGCTGGCGTGGGAACCGGGGGCCAGTTCGGCGCCAGCAATGCTCGCCGGTTTATTTGCCGCCACGGTGGCCTGCACGATCGCGCGCAATTGATTGAGGTTGAACGGGTCGAGGCCGATCAACTGGCTCTGCAATTGTTGCTGGATCGCCAGCGCCGGGGCATCGCCGTAGCTTTCGCCGAGGCCGATGTAGCCGTTGTCACTTTCAATCTCGATGATCGAGCGCAGGGCAAAGGGTTCGTGGATGCCACTGGCGTTGAGCAGTGGCGGATCACGAAAGGCAATCGGGGTGACGCTGACACGGGTGATTTTCAAGATAACGCTCCTGACAGATCAACAATCGATTCAGTGGCTCGCAGCCGGACGAGCCGGCGCCACAACGGCGGCTTCGTCACTTGGCTTTGCCGGGGTTTTACCTTTGGCGCCAGGCGCCGTGCGGGCGAAGAAGATCACCACGGCGGCGATCAGAGAAGTCGCCGCCAGGCCATACAGGCCGCCCTCGATGGAGCCGGTGGTTTGTTCAAGAATGCCGAACGCGGTCGGCGCGACGAAGCCGCCCAGGTTGCCGATGGAATTGATCAGCGCGATCACCGCCGCAGCGATGCGCGCGTCCAGATAGCTTTGCGGAATCGGCCAGAACAGCGCCGACGCTGCTTTGAAACCGATAGCGGCGAAGCAGATGGCGACGAAGGCAAACACCGGCCCGCCAGTGGTCGACATGAACATACCGACCGCCGCGATCACCAAGGTCAGCGCGACCCAGGCCTGCTGGAATTTCCATTTGCCGGCCATCGCTGCGAAGCCATACATGGCGACAATCGAAATGATCCACGGAATCGAATTGAGCAGCCCGACCTGGAAATCTCCGAGGTTACCCATCTTCTTGATCATGCTCGGCAACCAGAACGTCGCGCCGTAAATGGTCAGGGCAATGGAAAAATAGATGAAGCAGAACAGCGCGATCTGTCGGTCAGCCAACAGCTTGAACATCGACGGCTTGGCGACTTGTACCGCTTCGCGAGCGCGCTGCTCCTCGGCAATCGCCGCGACCAGTGCGTCTCGCTCTTCCTCGCTCAGCCACTTGGCTTGACGCGGATGCGATTGCAGCCAGAACCAGACGAAAGCACACAGCACCACCGACGCTGCGCCTTCGATGAGAAACATCCACTGCCAGCCGTGCATGCCCAGTCCGCTGATATGCAACAGCGCACCGGATACCGGGCCGGAAATCACCGAGGCAATCGCTGAGCCGCTGAGAAACACCGCCATGGTTTTGCCGCGCTCGGACGCCGGCAGCCATTGGGTGAAGTAATAAATGATCCCCGGGAAAAACCCGGCCTCGGCCGCACCGAGAATAAAGCGCAGCACGTAGAAACTGGTTTCACCTTGAACAAACGCCATGGCCATGGCTGCGGCGCCCCAGGTGAACATGATCCGCGTCAGCCAGACCCGCGCGCCGTAGCGCTGCAACAGCATGTTGGACGGCACTTCGAACAGTGCGTAACCGATGAAAAACAGCCCGGCGCCCAGTCCATAAGCCGCTGCGCCGATACCCAGATCGGTTTCCAGATGGCTGCGCACGAAACCGATGTTCACTCGGTCGATGTAGTTGACGATGAACATCACCACGAACAGCGGCAGCACGTGGCGTTTGACCTTGGCGGCGGCGCGGGCGAGCACCGTGATGTCCGTCGGACTCTGGAGGGTTTTCAAGGGGCGACTCCCGATCTTGTTTTTTTAGGGATGACTTGAAGCGATGAGCCGATCATGGACGTCGCGCATTGATCCCGTCTAATCTAAACAGGCATTCGATTGATACCCGGATTAGATCAATGTTCGAACTTACCCAGCTGCGCTGCTTTACTACGGTCGCCACCGAACTCAACTTTCGCCGCGCCGCCGAGCGCCTGAACATGACCCAGCCGCCACTGAGTCGGCAGATTCAGCTGCTGGAGCATCACCTTGGCGTCGAATTGTTTACCCGCAGCACCCGAAGCGTCGCGCTGACGGCGGCGGGCCGGGCTTTTTTCGTTGAGGCGCAGAATCTTCTGGAGCGCGCCCAGCAAGCGGCGATCACCGCACGCCGGTTTGCCGAGGGCGACATTGGCTCGGTGAACATCGCGTTCGTCGGCAGCGCGGTATATGAATTTCTGCCCAAGGTGATCGCCGAAGCGCGACTCAAACAGCCTCAGGTGAAAATCGATCTGGCAGAGATGAATACCTATCAGCAGCACGAGGCCTTGCGCGCTCGTCGTATCGACCTGGGCATCGCCCGGGCGCCATTGCAGGAACCGGGCTATGCCACCGAATGCCTGGTGCGCGAACCATTTGTGCTGGCAGTGCCGAGCGGGCATCGGTTGGCCAATGCATCTGAGGTATCAGTGGCTGATCTGGATAAACAACCGTTCCTGATGTACTCCCATGAAGCCTATCCGCCGTTCAACGAACTGTTGACCGGCACGCTGCGCTCAGCGCGGGTGGCGCCGGATTACGTGCAGTGGCTGGGCTCGTCGCTGACGATTCTGGCGCTGGTCAACGCTGGCATGGGTCTGGCGCTGGTACCGCGTTGCGCGACCAGCGTGGTGTTCAGGAATGTGGTGTTTCGCGAGATCGATCTGGGCGAAGGGGTGCAGAGCGAGCTGCATCTGATCTGGCGTGAGAACAATGACAACCCGGCGTTCGCGATGCTGCTGGAGGCGATTCGCCGGGCGGTGGTGCAGGGTTGGGGCTGAAAATTATTGTGGCAACCTGTATTTGAGCGGAGGCGGAGCGCTCGGGGCTTTGATCAACGGCTCCTCCAGCGGCTTGCCGTCAGGCCCAGTGAACAGGCGTTCGTATTGCTTTGGCATTGGTCGCGGTGCTCTTGCAGTCGTCATGATGAACCCTCTGATACCGGGCTGAATTCAACCCACTTAACTTGCGCGGAATCTATCAGCAAAATTTCGGCACCAAAAGGCGTCGACTTGCCATCGTCATTAACCCAACGTGGATTCTGCATCACGAATTGCCCACAACTGGATTCGGACGGCCACTCGACAGGCCAGCCAAACACGCGCCTCTCGTCATGTAAATGCAGGGTTATGAACCGGTCGAACTGGGCGAAAGCGCAGAACCATTCACTGGGGAAAGAAGATTGTTTCGTGACGTTTCGCTTACGTAACCAGCCGTGCAATTTGTCACTCGTAGCCAGGTAACAGGCAAACAATCCCAGCATCAGCGAAAACATAAATGCCCAGAGCGTTTGCGCCCGATCATCCCAGTCTCCTAATGAAAAACCCTTCGAGCCAATCCACAAACAGAGGTTGCCCACCGCCAACACCGCGCCCTGAATCACAAATGTGAATATCAGCGCCTGCACGATCTGGCCGAACGTATCCGGTCGCTTGAATGCCGTAAGTGAATAGAAGATCCAGGTCGATAGAAAACCCGGGATGAGGTACTGCAACAGCGGAATGATGTCCTTGACCAGATCATCCATGATCCGAGACTCCTTTCAGTCATGCCGATCCCGTCACGGGCCGACATTCAAAGCCTAGTCAAGGATCCTGCTGCGCCTCGCGGGCAACTGTCACAGCTCATTGCGAGCGTTTGGCTGGAGTCTCCATCCAATGAAAAAAGGCAGACACCGAACTTCGGTGTCTGCCTTTTTTGAGATCCGGGCGCCCGGTTACAGGCAGTCACGCACCGATTGGCGCAGCGATCCGGACTTGGCCCAAGGCGGCCCCTGATAGAGCGACACTTTGCTGCCGTCCTTGTATTTGACGATATCGAGAATCTCATCCGCCGTGATAATGCTCGGCGCGGTAATCCGGTAGCCGTTGGAAATCGACGTCTGCGAAGTCTTGGCCACGTCCTTCTGCCACAACGGTAACAAGCACGCGGCATATTCCTTGGGAGGTTTGTCACTGGTCTTGCTCAGGTTTGGCTCGCCCGGCACCAGCGATGCTGGTAACGAGCAACCCGTCAACAGGGCCAGTGCCAAAGTGCCGATCCATACGCGCATGCTGTTTACCTGTTCCGAAAAACGTGAATGTACCGTTTAACGGCGTGCACATCCATCGTGGCACCCCGCCGTTACCGGGGTTTGGACAATTTTTTACATCGGTTCAGCCGGGCGTCAGATGGCCTGGCCCCAGGTGGAAAAATGCGACTACTCTTTTCTACCGAGAATGTTCTGGAGGTGATCATGCGGCTCAATGAATACGAACACGAACTTCAACGGGATTTGCAAAGCGTGGCGTCGGACCTGAGATGGTCGGCGGTCGACCTCAAGCGCATTGCCGAACAATTGCGCAAATCAGGTAACGAGGCAGACGCCCAGACTGTGTTGCGGTCTTGCACAATCCTGCAACACGACGAGGAGAGATTGCAGATCTATGCCAAGGAGGTAAAAGCCCGGACCATCAGCCGAATCAAGGTGCACTGACTCCTGATCCAAACAAGAAGCCCCGGTCGAACCGGGGCTCTTTCGTTATAACGCGTCAATTCACGTTCTGGCTTTGCACCCGCTTGGCGCGTTGCTTGTAACCAGGAAGCGCCGCCGCATAGGCCATCGCTTCCTCCCTGCTGGTGAATGACGCCAACCGGTCGCCCTGAGTGCAAACCCGCCATGGGCCGTTGTTCACGCTGAGCACGTCATAACCGTTCATGTGCAGCTTGTTCAGCATTGGAATGCTCATGAGCACCTCCATTTCGTCAACGGTGTTTTCGGTGTACGGGCTTACCTTACACCCGCTCCCCGCTGCGGTGTAAACCGGATTCGCCCTGGCACATGTCAATTCACTGGCACTTTTTGCTACGCAAATGGCTCCGAATCAAGAGGGAACCTTCAAATCCGCTTGCGGCTCGAATATTGCAGATTGATTACAGATTTATGACACGCATCAACAGGGCAATCATGAAAGTACGCGCCACCGTCATTTGCGAACAGGATCGCCATATCCTCCTGGTACGCAAACCCCGCCATCACTGGTCATTACCCGGGGGCAAAGTCGAACCCGGGGAAACCCGTGCGGCGGCAGCCGTGCGCGAGTTGCAGGAGGAAACCGGGCTCAATGCGGAGGACGTCCTGTACCTGATGGATTTTCAGGCGGGCAGTACGCGGCATCATGTGTACGAGGCTTCGGTGGTCAACCTCGACGATGTGCGCCCGCAGAACGAAATCGTCGATTGCATCTGGTACCCGCTCGATGCCGTGCACAATCTTGAAACCAATGACGCGACACGGCGCATCGTGCAGGCCTTTCAGCGCCGTTTATGACAATCAGCCGGCGAACGCCCGGCGACCGGCGCTGATTTCCGTTCGCAACTCACCGATGAAATTGGAAATATCGCGAATCGTCACCAGATGCTCGGGAGAAACGCCGTCAAGCAACAACTCGACACGCCCACTGCCCGGCTCATACACCTTGATCCGCAACAGACCTTGTCCGGTCGGTGTGCAATCACACTTGAACGTGGGGAAGCCTGACTCGACGATCCGGCAGATATCGGCAATGGCAAGCATGGACGGGCGCCTCGCAGGCGAAGAATCGATCCATCGAGCATAGACCCACGGTGTGTTTATTGCCCGCTAGAGAATGCCAAGCCGATCACAACTCACTCATGCCATTCAATGCGCGTCGTGATCCCAGATCCAGTTCCACATACCGGGCAGATTCACCGGCTCAGCGCTTTGCTGAACCGTACGCGCCAACGCAGCTTTTTCCAGTGCGGCCTGATTGTCGTAGAACGGCTTGTCCGCCAGTCTGACCCCGGTCGCCGCCGCGCTATCGAGCAGAATCTGCAGATATTCGCGAGTGTGGCGCGCGGTGTAGCGATTGAGGTCATGGAACGTCACCACGACCGGGATCACGCCATCCACGGTCGGCAATTGACCAACGGCGATGCGCTCGCGCACTTCCGATAACTGCCGCAGCATATTCGCCCGACGCCGAGGGCTGGCGTTGAAGCCCCAGATCTTGCCGTCGTTGGCACTCATGTCCGTGAGCAAGATATGCAAGCCGTGTTTTTGATAGGCCGCAAATGTGCGCTTGTCGTAGTTCCAGAACGGTGGGCGCAACAGCTTGGGCTGCGCCCCGGTGATAGCGGCGATGTCAGCGCTGCCATCGGTCAGCGACTGCTCCAGTTCCTGCGGATCGAGCGAGCGATGGTTGGTGTGCCAATGAGTCGCGGTGTGGAAAGCGAGAATATGTCCCTCGCCGTGTTCACGCCGCATCAGGCTGCGACCGATCTCGCTGTTGCCTGCCCTGGGTGCTCGGGTCTGCACGAAAAACACGGCTTTGATATTTGCCTGCAGCGGATTGCTTTTGAGGCTGTCGAGCACCGTCGCCGTGGGATTCCACAACCCTGAAGCGCTGGGGCCATCGTCGGACGTCAGGAGAAAACGTACGGGGGCCTGGGCCATCAGGCGCGTTTCGGTTTGCGTGGTCATTTCAATCGGCGCGGCGATGCAGCCGGCCAGACCGAGCGCGATGAGCGCAGCACAAAGAAGTTTGCATCCGGATGTCATGTCTTGCCCTGAGGCCGCGGCCGTCGTGTTGTCGAATGGCAAACCTCCATCGCCTTTGTCCATCCCTGCGCGGCTATCCGCGAGCGCAGGTTGGATAAGGTACACAGGGTTTGGTTCCGGTGCTGCTTTCAGTGCGTCATCGGCCGGCACATTGGCAGGTCCGACTAGACTCAAATTTCCTCAAGGAGATTTCAGCCATGTGCGGAAGACTCACGCAGTACCGTGGGATTCACGATTTCGTCGCAGTGCTGAGCATCCCCGATGCGTTGATCAATCACGTCGGCGACGCGCCACTGGATCGCTACAACGCAGCGCCCACCACTGCGCTGGCGGTTCTGCATCAGCACGAGCAGGCCATTCATGCCGACAATCTGCGCTGGGGCTGGCGCCCCCATTGGGCCAAGGATCGCGCCCCACCTATCAACGCTCGGGTGGAGAAAGTCGCCCACGGCGCGTTCTTCCGGGCGATCTGGCGGCAGCGGCTGATCGTACCGGTCGACAATTGGTTTGAATGGGTTGATAGCGGGGAAAAATCCCGACAGCCCTGGTTGATTCGTCGGGCGGATCAGGCTCCGGTCTTCTGTGCCGGTATCGGCCAATTTCCGGCACCGGGGGTTGCGCCGAGGGAGGACGACGGGTTCGTCATCATCACCGCTGACAGCCTGGGCGGCCTGCTCGATATTCACGACCGCCGCCCGGTGGTCTTCGATTCGGCGCGAGCTCGGGAATGGCTTGATCCGGCTACGCCAGTGGAGCGCGCCGAGCAGATGCTGCTGTTTGAAGGCGAGCCCAGTGACGCCTTCGAATGGTACAAAGTCGGCAAAGCGGTCGGCAATACGCGTAATCAAGGTGCGCAATTGATAGAACGAGTCGACTAAATAATCCGTCCATCCTTGCGTTAATCAAGCAACGCCGCCACTGAGTCCCCTGCGTTACAAAAAGTGTTTCAACCGCGATACAACGCCCGTAAAACAGCCGTTTGAGCGAATCAACCGCCTGTCAGACATTTCGACAGTCATACATACATTTTCCCGCGCTGCGGATAGCATGCGCGCCGCCTTTCCGATTGGTATACCAGTTGACCAAAGAGTCAAAGAAATCAGGAATCCATCAACAACTTTCAAGCCTTGCAGAGAAATAAGTGAGCGACGATTTTGCAATCAAACAGGTCAGCGGCCTGAAGTGTGTCCATCTGTCCAAGACAGAACGCCTGGAACTCGACTGTTTTATCGGCCATTACATCAAGACCCGAAACCTGCACAGCGTGCCCGATATCGAACGCACCCTGCGCAGCACCCTCGAGGGTTATCCCGGCCATCCGCCGGTGATGGTCAATGAGCTCAATGCGTGGATCGATCGAACGTTGGGGTATCGCGCGACCTACCCGGATTTCACGCAGTTGGCAGACCTCTGAAACGCGAAGAGCCCCGCTGCTGCGGGGCTCTTCGTATGCGTTGTTCAAGGTTTCAGCGGACGCTCCTGATCGCGGTCCGACAGCTCGCGGCTGTCATCGTGCTTCCAGGTTTTTTCCTGCCTCTTCTGCTGCTCGATTTCTTCTTCTGTTGGCTCATCATCTTCCGCACGCGTTTGCTCAGTTGCCATGTGCACCTCACCTCAGAACAGTTGATGATCGTTAAAGGGTAGAACACTTTTGCGCGCCCGAATTCACCAAGGAATTTTATCCCGCGCGGCGTACCATAGCGCCATCCACCCTTACGTCAGGAAGACGCCATGCTCTACCGAATCGCCGCCGACGGGCTGGTGCTGTTTCACTTGTGTTTCATCTTGTTCGTGCTGTTCGGCGGGCTGCTGGTGCTGCGCTGGCCACGTTTGATGTGGCTGCACTTGCCGGCGGCCGCATGGGGCGTGGCGGTCGAGGTATTGCACCTGACCTGTCCATTGACCTACTGGGAAAACCTCATGCGCCACGCGGCCGGGCAGACCGAATACGCCGGCGGCTTCATTGAGCATTACATCTGGCCGATCATCTACCCGGCCGGTCTGACGCCGCAGATTCAACTGGCCCTCGGCAGCGTGGTACTGGCGGTCAACCTGTTGGTGTACGCACGACTGCTGCGCTCGTGGAAACTGCGCCGGGCCCGGCGCATTCCGTTTTAACGCGAGGCCGGTTTCAACGTTTCCAGCCACTGCGGATCGAAGCGTGGCTGGTCAGAATCAAGTCCCTGCGCCTGCATCCGCGCCTTGTGCTGTTCGACTTCGTCACGCAGTTGTCCATGATCGCTGGAGTTGCCGTCCAGCTCATGCATTTGCAGCAATCCGAGGTGATAGAAACGCAACACCTTCATCGCCGTCGGATCGTTGTTCTGCACCGCGGCTGTCACCTGATGCATGACATTGGTGATGCTCATCAGATTGCGCTTGAGGCGCCAGCTGTACACCGCCGGGGCCATCCAGGTCTGATGCCAGAAACGCCCGCGCAACAGCGCCGCCGTCAGCAGAAACGCCACGAATACGCCGCCGACATTGAAACGCAGGTTATCCCCGTCGGGTTCACCGAACACTGCCACCGCAACCGACGAAAACAGCATGGCCAGCAGCAGAAACAGCACGGCGATGATGATCGTGCTGCGGCGGGTCTGCTGACGAAAGGTAGCGGGGTCCATCGGCTGAATCTCGAACATCGAAAATGACTTCCCTGAGTGACAAAAGGCGCAACGGAAAAAACTCGCCGGCGCATTATCGCATCGCACCGGGTTTTAGCTATGCTGGGGCTCCTTTTCATCTTTTCAGCGTCCAACGGGGACATGGCGGTACAGCGCAGATCGTGCCATCTTCATTCATGGATACACACTATTCGGATGCCATCCGCTGCGTTGTGGATGACATCGTTTTAAGGATCACTGCATGACCCAACGACACGTAATCAATGCCTCGGTCAGCCCGAAAGGCAGCCTGGAAACCCTTTCTCAACGTGAAGTTCAGCAACTGAGCGAAGCCGGATCCGGCAGCACCTATACCCTCTTCCGCCAGTGCGCCCTGGCCATCCTCAACACTGGCGCACATGTCGACAATGCCAAGACCATCCTCGAAGCCTACAAGGACTTCGAGATCCGCATTCACCAACAGGATCGCGGTGTGCGCCTGGAGCTGCTGAACGCTCCGGCCGACGCGTTCGTCGATGGCGAGATGATCGCCAGCACCCGCGAAATGCTCTTCAGCGCCCTGCGCGACATCGTCTACACCGAAAACGAACTCGACAGCCAGCGCATCGACCTGAGCAATTCCCAGGGCATCAGCGACTACGTGTTCCACCTGCTGCGCAACGCGCGCACCCTGCGCCCGGGCGTCGAACCGAAGATCGTGGTGTGCTGGGGCGGCCACTCGATCAACACCGAAGAATACAAATACACCAAGAAAGTCGGCCATGAACTGGGCTTGCGCAGCCTCGACATCTGCACCGGTTGCGGTCCGGGCGTGATGAAAGGCCCAATGAAGGGCGCAACCATCGCCCATGCCAAGCAGCGCATTCACGGCGGTCGCTACCTCGGCCTGACCGAGCCAGGCATCATCGCCGCCGAAGCGCCTAACCCGATCGTCAATGAGCTGGTGATCCTGCCGGACATCGAAAAGCGTCTGGAAGCCTTCGTCCGTGTAGGCCACGGCATCATCATTTTCCCGGGCGGCGCCGGTACGGCCGAAGAGTTCCTGTACCTGCTCGGCATCCTGATGCACCCGGGCAATGAAGGTCTGCCGTTCCCGGTGATCCTCACCGGGCCGAAGAACGCTGCGCCGTATCTCGAACAGCTGGATGCGTTCGTCATTGCAACCCTTGGCGAAGCGGCGAAGCAGCATTACGAGATCATCATCGACGACCCGGCCGAAGTGGCGCGGCAGATGACTCAAGGCTTGAAAGCGGTGAAGCAGTTCCGCCGCGAGCGTAACGACGCGTTCCACTTCAACTGGCTGCTGAAGATCGACGAGGGCTTCCAGCGCCCGTTCGATCCGACCCACGAAAACATGGCCAACCTGAAACTGCATCGCGACCAGCCGGCCCACGAATTGGCCGCCAACCTGCGTCGGGCGTTTTCCGGAATTGTCGCTGGTAACGTCAAGGACAAGGGCATTCGCCTGATCGAAGAACACGGGCCATATCAGATCCGCGGTGATGCGGCGATCATGCAGCCGCTTGATGCGCTGCTCAAAGCCTTCGTCGCCCAGCACCGGATGAAGTTGCCGGGCGGCGCGGCGTATGTGCCTTGCTACCAGGTCGTCGCATAGTCTCAAGCCGTCACAAAACCCAATGTGGGAGCTGGCTTGCCAGCGATAGCGGTCTTTCATTCACAGAGACGTTGAATCAGATGACGCTTTCGCGAGCAAGCTCGCTCCCACAGGATTTATGGTGTGGCGCAAATTGTAGTCACAACCTAAATTCCCCCTGTGGGAGCGAGCCTGCTCGCGAAGAAGCCCGAAAAAACACATCAATCTTTCGGGCTATCCACCAACCGCCGAGCCAACGCTTTGGCCTGCGCAGCGACGTCCGTCACCGCCGTACTCTCCCACCACATCCCGCGCAACGGCGGGCCCATGGCGAACAACCGAGCGCTCACCTGCCCTTCGGCATCCACCACTGCGCCGTCCTTTGCTGTGATCCCCAGCGCCAGCGGCCCCGGCTGCACCAGTCCCCGCGCCAGCAATTGCTGCGGCAACGGTCGTGCGACTCGCCGCCAGTCGTATTCGATACCGCTGGAGTTGATCAGCGCCGCACCGCTCACTGTAGATGTTTCAGTCTCACCCCGCGGACGGATGCGAATGGTCACAGCATCGCCCGCGCCGGGCTCAATGCCCTTGAAAGACGCTGCATGAATGCGCAAGCGCCCTTCCTGGTGCAGCCGTTCGATCAACTCGGCACTCAGTGGCGGCGAACGATGGTGATGACTCTCCCACCATGGCCGTACATGCCGTACGAATTGTCGACGCTGCACGTCAGTCGCCTGACTCCACAACCGCGCGATATGCGCGCGAACCGTATCCAGCGGCGCCTGCCAGTCGATGCCTTGGGCGATTGCGTCGCGACAATGTCGGCGCAATTCGCGCAACAACTGGCGGGGCGTACGGATGCTGTGATCTGCTGCCAGAAAATCCACCCAGGCCGGCGGTTGACGGCGCACGTGCGGCAGCAGGCCATGCCGGGAGAACACCTCGATCGGCCCGCGATGCCCGGCCTGCTCGAGCGACACCACGGCATCAACCATGGTCAGACCGGAGCCGATGATCAGCACGGTGGACTGCGGGTCGAGTTCACGCATGGCCGCCACATCCCAAGGATCGAGCGCGGCGGCGTTAAGGCCACTGGATTGCGTCTGCGGCGTGCGAGCGGCAGGATACATGCCGGTGGCCAGCACTGCCTGCGATCCACGCAAAATCTGGCCATCGCTCAAGGTGAGCTGCACTGAACCAGCATCAACATGCAGGTCGACGACCTCGGCACAGAAATGTTCAACGGTCGAGCCTTGCAGGTTACCCGCTGCCCTGGCTTCGGCCAGACGCTGTTGCACATAGACCCCGAACAGGCCACGCGGCGGAAACAGCTCACTGACCGGCACGTCCTGCTCAGCCGATTCCGGCCAGCCGCCGCCGGCAATATGCGCGGTCAGCCACTGCGTCAGATCATCAGGATTATCCGGGTCGACGCTCATCCGCGCCGCGTTGCCGTTCAGCGTATGTCCCAACTCGACTGCGCTGTAAGCCTCACCACGTCCCAGTTCAGCACGCGGCTCGATAATCGCAATTCTTCGTTGCCCAGGCAGGCGTAACAATTGCACCGCCAGCATGGTGCCACTGAGGCCGCCGCCGATGATCAGGATGTCCGCAGGCTGCTCCATTCAGATCACCACATTACGCACGAACCGCGCAGCCACATCGCCATCGTTGCGGTAGGCATGCGGTTGATTGCTGGCGAACATGAAAAACTCTCCTTTATTGATGTGCTGCGCCTGATCGCCGAGCATCAGTGTCAGGCATCCTTCAAATACGTAAATCTGCTCGCTCCAGCCATCGGCGTCCGGTTGCGACGGGTAGACCTCGCCCGGTTGCAGACACCATTCCCATTGTTCGACTTCGCGGCTCGCGGTGGCTTTGGACAGTAGCACGGCTCTGCTGCCGGGAATCGTGCCCGCCCAGGCAACCTCATTGATCCGGCTCGGGTCGCGCGCATCGTGCGCTTGGATCAGATCACTGAAGGCAACGTCGAGCGCTTCGGCAACGCGATCAAGCGTGGTCAGGCTGACATTCTTTTCGCCTGCCTCGATTGCTACCAGCATCCGTCGGCTCACCCCGGATTTTTCCGCCAGTGCGGTCTGGCTCATATCCGCAGCATGGCGCAAGCGTCGAACGTTCTGGCTGACGTGTTGCAGAACGGAGGCTCGCTGAGTCAAATCTTTGTGCACTATATTGCTCACTCGGTGAGGTTGGGCAGTATACTGCGCAACATTGGCGGCATTGTGCGGCCTCCCTTTTAATGTGCGCAAGGTCATGATGTCGCCAAACAATTCTGCGTCCCGAACCCGCTTCTCCCGCTTCAGCAAAGCCGAGTGCGTGCTGGTGCTGATTACCATGATCTGGGGCGGTACGTTTCTGATTGTGCAACATGCCATGACGGTCAGCGGCCCGATGTTTTTCGTCGGCCTGCGCTTCGCCGCAGCGGCGGCCATCGTGGCGATGTTTTCCTGGCGGCACTTGCGCGAGTTGACCTTGTTCGAAGTCAAGGCAGGGTCGTTCATCGGTGTAGCGATCATGCTTGGTTATGGCTTGCAGACGGTCGGGCTGCAAAGCATTCCGAGCAGTCAGTCGGCGTTCATTACCGCGCTGTACGTGCCGTTTGTGCCGCTGCTGCAATGGCTGGTGCTGGGACGGCGTCCGGGGTTGATGCCAAGTATCGGGATCATGCTGGCGTTTACCGGTTTGATGTTGTTGTCGGGTCCCTCAGGGGCGGCGCTGAATTTCAGTCCCGGAGAAATTGCGACATTGATCAGCGCCGTTGCGATTGCTGCTGAAATCATTTTGATCAGCACTTTCGCCGGGCAGGTGGATGTGCGGCGAGTGACGGTGGTGCAACTGGCGGTGACGGCGGTGTTGTCATTCTTGCTGGTGGTGCCGACCGGTGAAGTGATTCCGGAGTTTTCCTGGTTGTTGCTGGCGACGGCTTTGGGCCTGGGCGCGGCGAGTGCGGCGATTCAGGTAGCGATGAACTGGGCACAGAAGAGTGTTTCGCCGACTCGGGCGACGTTGATCTATGCCGGTGAACCGGTGTGGGCCGGGATTGTCGGACGGATTGCCGGGGAGCGCTTGCCGGCAATTGCGCTGGTTGGGGCCGGGTTGATTGTTGCGGCGGTGATTATCAGTGAGCTGAAGACCAAGGGAAGGTCTACCGAGGCAGGAGCTGAGCTGGAGCGGGAAACGCAGGGGTGACCCGCAATCTCTTCTGGCTGCTCGCGAAAGCGCCGCACCATCGTTGCCCCTGAAACAGCGCCAAACACAAATTTCCAGACTACTTTGTAGGATTCTGAGACATCCTCGCGTTTGGTGATCAGGGAGCTGGCACGTATGATGCTTCACAAACTTCCGCAGATTAGAAGCCTATGTCCCTGATAGTTCTACTGCTTCTGCCGTTCATTGGCAGCTGTCTGGCAGCGGTACTGCCGCACAATGCGCGTAATGCCGAATCCCTGCTGGCGGGCCTGGTCGCTTTGGTCGGCACCGTTCAGGTCGCGTTGCTGTACCCGCAGATCGCTCACGGCGGCGTGATCCGCGAAGAATTCATGTGGTTGCCGAGTCTGGGGCTGAACTTCATTCTGCGCATGGACGGCTTCGCCTGGCTGTTCTCGATGCTGGTGCTCGGCATCGGTACACTTGTCTCTTTATATGCCCGTTATTACATGTCGCCGGACGACCCGGTGCCGCGCTTTTTCGCATTTTTCCTGGCGTTCATGGGCGCCATGCTCGGGCTGGTGATCTCCGGCAACCTGATTCAGATCGTGTTCTTCTGGGAATTGACCAGCCTCTTCTCGTTTCTGCTGATCGGCTACTGGCACCACCGCGCCGATGCGCGGCGCGGTGCTTATATGGCGCTGATGGTCACCGGTGCTGGCGGGTTATGTCTGCTGGCCGGGGTCATGATTCTCGGCCATGTCGTCGGCAGCTATGACCTCGACAAGGTCCTGGCCGCCGGCGATCTGATTCGCGCACATGCCCTCTACCCCGCTCTTCTGCCACTCATCCTGATCGGCGCGCTGAGCAAAAGCGCGCAATTCCCGTTTCACTTCTGGCTGCCCCACGCGATGGCGGCACCGACGCCCGTCTCGGCCTATCTGCACTCGGCGACCATGGTCAAGGCCGGGGTTTTCCTTTTGGCACGTCTGTGGCCGTCGCTGTCCGGCAGTGAGGAATGGTTCTACATCGTCAGCGGAGCCGGCGCCTGTACGCTGTTGCTTGGCGCGTACTGCGCGATGTTCCAGAACGATCTCAAAGGTTTGCTGGCCTACTCGACCATCAGCCATCTTGGCCTGATCACTCTGCTTTTGGGCCTGAACAGTTCACTGGCCGCGGTCGCAGCGGTTTTTCACATTCTCAATCACGCGACGTTCAAAGCTTCGCTGTTCATGGCCGCCGGCATCATTGACCACGAAAGCGGTACCCGTGACATTCGCAAACTCAGCGGTCTGATCAAGCTGATTCCCTATACGGCAACACTGGCCATGGTCGCCAGCGCCTCAATGGCCGGCGTGCCGTTGCTCAACGGTTTCCTGTCGAAAGAAATGTTCTTCGCCGAAACCGTGTTCATCAACGCCACCGCGTGGGTCGAAACCACTCTGCCGATCGTCGCGACCATCGCCGGCATGTTCAGCGTGGCCTACTCCCTGCGTTTCACCGTCGACGTGTTCTTCGGCCCCACCGCCACTGACCTGCCGCACACGCCGCACGAGCCGCCACGCTGGATGCGCGCACCCGTCGAGTTGCTGGTCTTCACTTGCCTGCTGGTGGGGATTTTCCCGGCGCAAATCGTCGGGCCACTGCTCGCCGCTGCAGCGCTGCCTGTAGTTGGCGGGGAGTTGCCGGAATACAGCCTGGCCATCTGGCACGGCTTGAACGCGCCGATGATCATGAGCCTGATCGCCATGTCCGGCGGCATCCTCCTCTATCTGCTGCTGCGCAAGCAGTTCAAGCTGGGCCGTTTCAAGTACCCGCCGTTGGTGGGCCGCTTCAACGGCAAGCGTTTGTTCGAACGCAGTCTGGTCGTAATGATGCGCATTGCCCGGCGCGTCGAGCGGCGCCTGGGCACCAAGCGTTTGCAGATGCAGTTGTTCCTGATGGTTTCGGCCGCCGTGCTCGCCGGTCTGATCCCGATGCTGCACAGCACGCTGACTTGGGGCGACCGGCCGAAAATCCCCGGATCCATTGTCTTCGTGACCCTGTGGCTGCTGGCGATTGCCTGTGCGCTTGGCGCCGCATGGCAGGCGAAATATCACCGTCTCGCCGCGCTGACCATGGTCAGCGTCTGTGGCTTGATGACCTGCGTGACCTTCGTCTGGTTCTCGGCGCCGGATCTGGCGCTGACGCAACTGGCAGTCGAAGTGGTGACCACGGTGTTGATCCTGCTTGGCCTGCGCTGGTTGCCGCGACGCATCGAAGAAGTCTCACCATTGCCGAGCAGCCTGCGCAAGGCGCGTATTCGTCGTCTGCGCGATTTACTGCTGTCGATTGCCGTCGGCGCCGGCATGGCCCTGCTGTCCTACGCCATGCTCACCCGGCAGACGCCGAACCATATTTCCTCGTTCTACCTCAGTCGCGCCCTGCCCGAAGGCGGCGGCAGCAACGTGGTCAACGTGATGCTGGTGGACTTCCGAGGTTTCGATACCCTCGGCGAAATCACCGTGCTGGCCGCCGTGGCGCTCACCGTGTTCGCCCTGCTGCGGCGCTTCCGTCCGCCGAAGGAAAGCTTGCAGTTGCCGGCCCAGCAACGTCTGCTGGCACCGGACGTGGTCACCGATCTGGTCAACCCGCGTTCGGCCAGCGACACCGCGCTCGGCTTCATGATGGTGCCGGCGGTACTGGTGCGCCTGCTGCTGCCTGTCGCCCTGGTGGTCTCGTTTTATCTGTTCATGCGCGGGCACAATCAGCCGGGCGGCGGTTTTGTCGCCGGGCTGGTGATGTCGGTGGCCTTTATCCTGCAATACATGGTTGCCGGCACGCAGTGGGTCGAAGCACAAATGAGCCTGCGGCCATTGCGCTGGATGGGCACCGGGCTGCTGTTCGCCACTGCCACCGGTCTCGGTGCGCTAGTCGCCGGTTATCCGTTCCTGACCACTCACACTTGGCACATCAGCGTGCCGTTGCTCGGTGATATCCATATTGCCAGTGCGCTGTTCTTCGACGTCGGCGTGTACGCCGTGGTGGTCGGATCGACGTTGTTGATCCTCACCGCCCTCGCCCACCAATCGGTGCGCGGCCACAAGACGGCCTCGCTGCCCAAGTCCGTCGCCAGCAAAGGAGCCGTCTGATGGAAGAAGTCATCGCAATCGCCATCGGCATTCTTGCCGCGTCCGGGGTCTGGCTGATCCTGCGCCCGCGAACCTTTCAGGTGGTCATGGGCCTGTGTCTGTTGTCGTATGCAGTGAACCTGTTCATTTTCAGCATGGGCAGCTTGTTCATCGGCAAGGAACCGGTGATCAAGGACGGCGTGACCCAGGACTTGCTGCATTACACCGACCCGCTGCCCCAGGCGCTGGTACTGACGGCGATCGTCATCAGCTTCGCCATGACCGCACTGTTCCTCGTCGTATTGCTCGCCTCGCGCGGCCTGACCGGCACCGACCACGTCGACGGCCGGGAGCCTAAAGAATGATGGCGATGACTCACCTGATCGCCGCACCGATCCTGCTGCCGCTGCTGACCGCGGCGATCATGCTGATGCTCGGCGAAAAGCATCGGCCGCTGAAGGCGAAAATCAATCTGTTCTCCAGCCTCCTCGGCCTGTTCATTTCAGTGATGCTGCTGCAATGGACGCAGACCACCGGGGTGCCCGGTTCCATCGGCGTGTACCTGCCGGGCAACTGGCAGGCACCGTTCGGCATCGTTCTGGTGGTTGATCGCCTGTCGGCACTGATGCTGGTGCTGACCGGCGTTATCGGCGTCAGCGCGTTGCTGTTTGCCATGGCCCGCTGGGACGGCGCCGGCTCAAGCTTTCACGCTCTGTTTCAGATCCAGCTGATGGGCCTGTATGGCGCGTTCCTGACCGCGGATCTGTTCAACCTGTTCGTGTTCTTCGAAGTGTTGCTCGCCGCGTCCTACGGTTTATTGCTGCACGGCTCTGGCCGGGCGCGGGTATCGTCGGGGTTGCATTACATTTCGATCAACCTGCTGGCATCGTCACTGTTTTTGATCGGCGCTGCGTTGATCTACGGGGTGACCGGCACGCTGAACATGGCCGATCTGGCGATGAAGATCCCGCTGGTGCCGGAAGCCGACCGTGGCTTGCTGCACGCTGGGGCAGGGATTCTAGCGGTAGCGTTTCTGGCCAAGGCTGGCATGTGGCCGCTGAATTTCTGGCTGGTGCCGGCCTATTCCTCGGCCAGCGCGCCGGTGGCGGCGATGTTTGCGATCATGACCAAGGTCGGCGTCTACACCCTGCTGCGCTTGTGGACCCTGTTGTTTTCCGGCCAGGCCGGCGCCTCGGCATTCTTCGGCGGCGACTGGCTGATTTACGGCGGCATGGCGACCATGGCTTGCGCAGGGCTGGCGATTATCGCCGCGCAACGCCTGGAGCGCATGGCCAGCCTGAGCATTCTGGTGTCGGCGGGGATCCTGCTCTCGGCGATCGGTTTCGCCCAGCCGAACCTGATCGGCGCTGCGCTGTTCTATCTGGTCAGCTCGACCCTGGCGCTGAGCGCATTGTTCATGCTTGCCGAACTGATCGAGCGCTCGCGCTCGGCCAACGAGATTCCCCTCGAGGACGAAAGCGAACTGCTGCCGCGTCCACAGGAATCCCTGCAACCGCCCAAGGGCATCAACCTCGACGACGAGCAGAAAGCCGTGGTCGGCCAAGTCATCCCGTGGACCATGGCCTTTCTTGGTTTGAGCTTCATTGCCTGCGCGCTGTTGATCATCGGCATGCCACCGCTGTCCGGGTTCATCGGCAAGCTCAGCCTGATCGGGGCATTGCTCAACCCGTTGGGACTTGGCACTGCGGCGCCGCTGTCTCCCGGCGCATGGGGATTGCTGGCCCTGTTGATCCTGACCGGTCTGGCTTCCCTCATGGCCTTCTCTCGCCTGGGTATCCAGCGCTTCTGGACGCCGGAAGAGCGCCCGTCACCATTGCTGCGCAAACTCGAATGCGCGCCGATTTTCCTGCTGCTCGGGCTGAGCATTGCCCTTACGTTCAAGGCTGAACCGCTGCTGCGCTACACCCAGGCCACGGCCGATGCGCTGAACAATCCGCAGCAATATGTGTTCGCAGTTCTAGGCACTCGGGCGGTGCCGAGCCCGCAAGCCAGAGCCGACATGCTCGAGGTGCAGCCATGAATCGACTGTTCCCGGCTCCGTGGTTATCGCTGGCCCTGTGGATTCTGTGGCTGACCCTGAACCTGTCCGTCAGCCCGGGCAATCTGCTGCTCGGTGCCGCGCTGGGTTTCGCTGCGCCGCTGATGATGCGCAAATTGCGGCCGAAACGTGCGCGCATCCGCAATCCCATCGCCATCCTGCGTCTGTTCCTCCTGGTCGGCCGCGACGTCATCATGTCCAACCTGATCGTCGCCTGGGGCGTAGTCAACGCCGGACGTCGTCCGCCCAACTCATGCTTTATCAAGGTGCCGCTGGATCTGCGCGATGCTCATGGTCTGGCGGCACTGGCGATGATCTGCACCGTGGTGCCCGGGACGGTATGGTCGGAGCTGGCGCTGGACCGCAGCGTTCTGTTGCTGCACGTCTGGGACCTGCACGACGAGGCGCAGTTTATCGAGCACTTCAAAAGCACCTACGAGCGACCGTTGATGGAGATTTTCGAATGAGCCCATTGCTGTCGAATGCGATTCTGCTGACGCTGTTTCTGTACTGCGTGGCGATGGCGATGACCCTGGTGCGCCTGTTCAAAGGCCCGTCAGCTCAGGATCGGGTACTGGCGCTGGATTACCTGTATATCGTCGCCATGCTGATGATGCTGACCCTGGGCATTCGTTACGCCAGTGATACCTACTTCGAAGCGGCGCTGCTGATCGCGCTGTTCGGCTTCGTCGGCTCCTTTGCCCTGGCGAAATTCCTGCTGCGTGGCGAGGTGATCGAATGAATGCCGAATTGTCTTTATGGGTCGAGATTCCGGTGGCGGTGCTGCTGGTGCTCAGCGGCGTGTTTACCCTGCTGGGCGCAACCGGATTGCTGCGCATGAAGGATTACTTCCAGCGCATGCACCCTCCGGCGCTGGCCTCGACACTCGGTGCCTGGTGTGTGGCACTGGCGTCGATCATCTGCTTTTCGGCATTGAAATCCGCACCAGTGGTGCATGCCTGGTTGATTCCGGTCCTGTTGGCGATCACCGTGCCGGTGACCACCCTGCTGCTGGCGCGGGCGGCGTTGTTCCGCAAACGTATGGCCGGGGATGATGTGCCGGCCGAGGTGAGCAGTCGTCAGACTGAAAGTGGTAACTGATGATTTTGTGGCGCCGGTGATGGCGCCATCGCTACAGTAGGAACGCGCCCTCGATTGTGGGAGCGAGCCTGCTCGCGAAGAGGCCAGTCGGGGCGTCGCCAATTCCGGATCGGCTCAAACCCACGCTACTGCCAACAACCCCGCCCCCAGCAGCGCACACAACGGCGAATACACCCAGGTATCCAGCCGCGCAAATCGCGAATCCTTCACCTCCTTGAAGAACCCGACCAGATTCGAATCACCGATCGCCCGAGCGAACATCAGCAACGCGATCGCGCTGATCACCCATTGCAGTGCCTTGTGCTGCACCGCCGGCACGCCCCAACCGACCCGCATACAAACCAGCGCTGCAATTATCAGCAGCACAGCCGCCACTGCCAGCGTCAGCCAGCCTGAGGGCTTGAAGGCCGGGCGTACCGTGTCCACGAAGCCCGACACCGGCACCTGCGGCACCACCACCGCAGCCGCCCATTGCCCACCCAACGCCCAATACACATGCATCAGGCCGATTGCCGCGAACACAGTCACCAGCCATTGAGCCAACACAAAGGTCATGGTTGAAATCCTTCAAAGGGATTTGAACAAACCATCGTAGTCGGATTTTTTGGCCGTGCACGACCGGTCGGCGGTGCACGGCATTGACCGCGTTATTTCAGATCAGCCGTCACCTTGTCGGCCACATCCTTGGGCAGCCACGCCTGCCACACATCCGGATGCGTCTTCATGAACGCGACCGCCGCCTCACGAGGCGCGGTGTGCTTGTCACTCATATCCGCCAGTGCCTTGTTCAGCGGCTCGATGGGAAAATCGACCTTGCTGAAGAACTCGGCAATTTGCGGGTTCTGCTTTTGAAACGGCGTAGACACGCCAATCGACAGTTTCGATGCCAGCGAGCGGGTTGGTTTCGGATTGGGATTATCGGCGTCTGTCAGCGTCTTCCACGCCTCGGCATCGAACGGCGGCTCTTCCAGTTGCACCAGTTTGAATTTGCCAAGCAGTGGCGTCGGCGACCAGTAATAGAACAGCACTGGTTTGCCGCGACGAATCGAAGAGCTGATCTCGGCATCCAGCGCAGCGCCGGAACCGCTGCGGAAGTTGGTGTAGTCGTCCTGCAAGCCATACGCCGTGAGCTTCTGCTTGTTGACCACTTCCGACGTCCAGCCGATCGGGCTGTTGAGGAAACGCCCTTTGCCCGGGCTTTCCGGGTCCTTGAACACGTCCTTGTATTTCTTCAGATCAGTGACACTGCGCAGATCCGGCGCCAGTGGCTTGATGCCTTTGGCCGGATCGCCCTTGATTACGTATTCCGGCACCCACCAGCCTTCAGTGGCACCCTTTACCGTATCGCCCAGACCGACGACCTTGCCCTCGGCTTCGGCCTTGACCCAGACCGGACTGCGCCCGGCCCACTCCTCGCCAATCACCTGGATGTCATTGTTGGCCAGCGCGGTCTCAAGAGTAATAGTGGTACCCGGCAAGGTATCGGTCGGCAAGCCATAGCCTTTCTCGACGATCACCCGCAGCACCTCGGTGATCAGGCTGCCGCTTTCCCAGTTCAGGTCGGCAAAGTGGATCGGCGCCTGTGCCGCCTGCAGCGATTGCGCTGACGTCAGCAAACCAAAGGTGGCCACGCTGGCGGCCAGTAACCGTCGAAATCCGTTCATGCATCACACCTCGTGCTGTTCACAGCAATGGCAGTTGGCCTGACAGAAACGCAAGCCTCTGAATGACTCAGTCAACTGACTTTAGCCGAGGTTCCTGCTTTTTCCGGGGTCTACCGTGCGCGAGGTTACGTTTCAGACTTTTCCTGCAGGCTTTGCAGCTCACGTCTGACCATGCTGGCGTAAGCCGCCGGTTGCAATGCGTAGAGCTGCGACGCCACCCAACTCAGCCAGGCACCTTGCAGTTCGGCCTTGCGGGCGAACAGGCGCTGAGCGTCTTCGCGTGCGCTGTCGAGATTTTGCGAATGGAAGTGCGCGCGGCTCACTCGCTGGCCTTGAAGGAAATCAGTTCACCTTTGCGCCATTTGGCAGCCTTGGCGGTGACGGCTTTCAAGGTTTTGGTCAGGCCTTCCTGCAATTGTTCACTGGCGGCGAACACCGTGACGACGCTATGACCTTCCTTGAACAGAATCGCGTGACCGTCGGCCGTACTGACAAATGCGTAGTCGCCCAAGCCGTAAACCGTGAGTTTGATGTCGCGAAAACGAATGTCCATCTTGCCGCCTTCACGGCTGGGCAACACTGACGCGATGAAATGGTCGCCGACCTTGAGCTTGAGCCCCGGTTTGTCATCGACCACCAATGCACTTTCGGTGTCGATTTCGGCAATGTAAATGCCTTCGGCGTTTTGCTCGGTGATGTAAACAAAACGTGATTGGAATTGCTTGACCAGCTTTGCACGCAAATCACCCAGCACGAACAAAGCATGCATATCGAGGTTACTGACTGCCAAAGAAACATCCCCACATTTGAAAAACCGTGCAGCGGAAAACACGCACGGCAAAAAACGGCAATGCCGATGAAAACTGCAAAATCACTCAAAAACCCGAAGCGAGCGAAGCGCTCTTGATCGCAAGGTTCGTAGACTACTGGATTGTCATTAGCGGAACCCGCTCCGAAATCGGCAAAGCTTGAAGGAAAAAGACTCAAGTGCGACTAGAGCAAGATCTGACTACGAACTTCAGGGAAATTTCTCACGAAAAAAAGCACTTTTCCGACATATCGCTGGCGAAAAATTGCTTTAGATAAGCCCGGTCGTCAACAGGTACTGGCGATTCTAGAGCAGCGATGCTCCTTACGACTACCCGCAACGGCCGTTAAATCCCGGCCGACTGATGAAAAGGACTTCATATGTGCACTTTGACTCATTTTGCCACGTCGGCCGACGCGCGAATCAACACACCTCTGACGATGAAGGTTGCCGACCTCGACAACCTTCCGACATCTTCTAACAATCATCGACCCCCGCACTTTCAAGTGGTGCCGGCGGGTATTGCGTTCTTTCACATCAAGGAGATATCTACCGGACGTGTCAGAGGTTTCCGCGGCAATCACAACGAAGCCTGCGCTCTCGCCCGCTCGCTTGAATCAAAAATCGAACTCCACGCCAGCGCCTGCCTCTGATAAGGGGAGTGAACGAACAAGCCGCACCGGCACCGACCCAGGAGTAGATGATGGAACTGCCAACCGAGCTTAACCTGACCACCCTTTTCGAACAGCTGGGCCTGCCCTCGGATGAGGCGTCGATCAATGATTTTGTCGAAGCACATCCGCTGGATCCGGACACTAAACTCATCGATGCCGACTTCTGGTCACCCCAGCAGGCGCAATTACTCAAGGAATGGCTGCGGGCCGATGGCGAAGAAGCGCCGATCGTCGATGAGCTGAACGTACGTTTGCATCGCGGCAAGTAAGTACGATCAGTGCAGGCTGTCGCCGGGCTCGATGTTCAATTGTTCGAGCCAGGCAGCCTTGCACTCCTCCGCTTCATCGCGACTGGCGAAGGCTGTGCCGCGTCGCTCCCCGTTGAGCAAAACTACCCAGCAAACACTGCGCCCCATCGCACGTAAGCCGGCCGGAACACCGCTGCCGATCATCACTGCCACGTCTACCCTGCACTGCATGTGCCCTCCGAAATAATTAGCTACCTAACTAAGTCGTCAGATTAATGCTTTCCGTCGAGAGGAAACAGCAACCGCCGTGCACAGATTCATTGCGTCACCGGTAATAATCTCAGCGCGGATTCTCAGGTTTATAGCCCAGACGCAACCCGCCCCAGTGTCGGCCCTTGATCATGATCGGCACCGATAAATCATGCATCAGCTCACCCGTATCGCGCGTGTAAGTCTGCAACAGCACCGGTTGCTGATGGCTGCCGCAGCGGATACCGGTGCGGTCAGCGAATTTGCGTTTGGTGCGATTATTTACCGTGTCGACCTGCACATCGCCGGTCAATGGCTGGCTGAATGCCTGGTTGTGCGTCGGTACATAACCCTGCTGCGTGCATGCAATCGCAAAAATCAGCCCTTCATGACGCGCCAATAAAGGTTCTTGAATCGCCGGCAAGACCTGATCGGTGTATCGATCAAAGCGGGTTTGAAATTTGGCTGGTTCGGTGCCCGAAATCAGCTGGTAGCTGCGATCGAACAGGTCATCCAGGCTGATCCGCCCCTGCTCGACATCCGCCTCGAAGCGCGCCGCGATCTGGCTCGCACCTTCGCGCGCCAAGTCATAAATGCGCTGGTGATAGTCATCCAGGCCGACCTCGGCCAGGCGTTCGCTGATGGTTTCCGCCTGTCCTTCCATCTGCACAGCGGCCTCGGCGAGGCGGCGGGTCTGCTGATCGCTGATTGCCAGATCGCTGCGCATTTGCTCGATGGCGATGAACAGCGCGTCAAGCTGCTCGCGATTGGTTTGCGCGCCCCGGGCGATTTCGCTGACCTGGGTTTCCACTCCGGCGGCAAGTCGCGCGATGTTTTCCAGATGCTGACCGGTATGCTCGACCTGTTCGACGCCGGTGTGCAGATTGCTCGACAACTCGCGAATCTGCGCCACCACTTGCGCGGTGCGTTGCTGAATGTCTGCAACCATCTCACCGACCTCACCCGTGGCCGCCGCCGTACGCGCGGCCAGTCCGCGCACCTCGTCGGCGACCACAGCGAAACCGCGACCATGCTCACCGGCCCGGGCTGCTTCAATCGCAGCGTTCAACGCCAACAGGTTGGTCTGGCTGGCAATCGACTGGATCACCAGCGTCACCCGCTGAATGTCGTCGCTGCGCACACTCAGGGCCTCGATCAATTCGCGGCTGGCGTTGGCGCGCTGACTGAGTTGCTGCATGCGCGAAATCGAGTCGAGCAGTTCGCTGCGCCCCGCCGCGCTGCTGTGATGCGCTTGGCTGGCGGCATCCAGCGCGTCGCGACTGAGCTGTGAAGTCGCCTGTTCGGTGGCGATCATCACCTCGGCGTTGCTGACGATCTGCGCCGCCGCGTCGAGTTGCGATTCGAGTTTGTTCGCCAGCGCCTTGACCGAGAACGCCACGCCGGCGGCTGACAGTGCGTTGTGACTGGTGGTGTAGGAAAGATCGCGAGTCAGTGCGGACAATGCGCTCGCACTATCGACCGGGACAGCAGCTGGAACGTTGCGCGAACGCAGGCGCGGCAGCCAGACAATCAGCACCGCCAGCGGCATGCCGAGGTAGAGCGACCACTCGGCCATGGCCATGCCGGCCAGCAACAGCATCAGGGCGATGCTTTGCAGGGTCGGCGCGATCCAGCGGTTTTTCGGCAAAAGCACTGGTGCAGGCAGCGCCGCAACCAGAGATCCATCTCTCGTCATCTTGATCACCCCACGTTTGTTCTCATTGTTGTGACTGCATTAAACGCCACTACAAAGCCATTATCCATGGTCCGTTAGTCGTGGGGTCTGTGGCAGGTCAATGGAACAACGGGGGAAATAGCGCAGACGAGCAAAAACAAAGATCGCAGCCTCCCGCAACTCCATGTAGAAGCTGCCGAAGGCTGCGATCTCTTGCAGGCGCCCCCCTATTCAGGGGCCGCCATGGAATCAGGCCTGACGCTGGTGCTTGTCGATCTGCTCGTGACGCTCTTGAGCTTCGATGCAGTACTTGGTGGTCGGGCTGATCAGCAGGCGCTTCAGGCCGATGGCCTCGCCGCTGTCGTCGCACCAGCCAAAGCTGTCGTCCTTGATGCGCTCAAGGGCTTGTTCCAGTTGCGGCAGCATGCGCTGGTCGCGATCGATCGCGTTGACCAGCCAAGTGCGCTCTTCTTCAACCGAAGCCGCGTCCGCCGGGTCAGCCGGGGTATCCAGGCTTTCGATGGCGATACGATTTTGCTCAATGCGCTCGTGGGTTTCGACTTTCATGTTCTGCAACAGCTCAGTGAAGAAAGCGTGTTGCTCTGCATTCATGTAGTCATCTGCCGGCATAGCCAGCAACTTGTCCTTTGTCATTGATATCTCTATAAAAAAACGTGCATTAAGGCGAATAAGGGAGCGTTTCGGCGAACCGTGTCGGCCGTCGAAAAGGCATCGTTTTATTGCAAACGCCACCCGGCACTCAATTTACGAGGGGCGGCAGTCTAAGGCCCGATCAAGACCTCAGCAACTGTAAATACAGGGAATTTGTCCGACAGGACCTGGAAACTGCTCTGACACAGGCTTCACACGGCCATCGGAGTGCGTTTATAGCAAGAAATTCAGTCCAGCGGCTGTATATAGAAGACAAACGGCTAACCAACCCGCCAGCGACAGCCGGGATTATTCTCGCAAGGTGCATCGTTTCAGCCCGGCAGAGCTTACGCAGCCCTTCTATTATCAGGCCCACTGCGTGCTCAACTCGCCTGAAGGATGCTGCCCATGCCCCGCCCCGCTCTGCCGGCCACAGACGAAATTTCCTTCGCCAGCCCGCCGGTCAACGCCGAGCGCCTGCTGCAAATGATCAGCGAAGAGTACGACGCCCTGCCGCGCCAGCTCAAACGCGTCGCCAGCTACATCAGCCAGCAGAGCGAGCGAATCATGGTCGAGCGCATCAGCGATATCGCCCGCGAGTGCGAAGTGCATCCGTCAGCCATTGTGCGTTTCTCGCAACGTTTCGGGTTCAGCGGCTTCAGCGAGATGCAGGCGCTGTTCCGCAAGGCCTGGACGCACAAAACCACGCCAGCGCAAAACTATCAGCAACGCATCCGCAGCCTGATCGCCAACAACTCGCAGACCGCCAACAGCGGCGACCTGGCCCGCGAATGCATCGACGCAACGCTCTCGGGCATCGAACGCTTGGGCCGCGAACTGGACGAGGTGACGTTCGATACGGCCGTCGATCTCATCGTCAATGCCGACGACATTTACGTTGTCGGGGTCCGCCGTTCGTTCGCCGTCGCCGATTATCTGGTTTACAACCTGCAGCACACGCAGAAGCGCATTCATCTGGTTTCCGGCATCGGCGGCAGCTATCGCGAACAAATGCGCAGCGTGCGCGCCAACGACCTGGTCATCGCCATCAGTTTTGTGCCCTACGCCAAGGAAACCCAACACTGCCTGCGCTTCGCACAGCAGCAGAACGCCAATGCCCTGATCATCACCGACAGCCCTCTGTCGCCACTGGCAAAACTTGCCAACAGCGTGTTGCTGGTCAATGAAGGCAGTGCGCTGGCCTTTCGTTCGCTGAGTGCGACGCTGTGTTTGTGCCAGGCGCTGTTTGTGGCGGTGGCCTATCGGCTGGAACTGAATGTCGATGAGATTCACGAACAACCCGGATTCGACGACTGACAATTGCCTCTCGCTCGGCTAGGTTATGCGTTCCCACCGGTTCGACTTGAAGGAACGCGTCATGAAACTGATCGGCATGCTCGACTCCCCCTACGTGCGCCGCGTAGCGGTATCCGCCAAATGCTTGGGGATCGACCTCGAACACGAGTCGGTCTCGGTGTTCCGCCACTTCGAACGATTCCAGCAGATCAACCCTGTGGTCAAGGCGCCCACATTGATCCTCGACGACGGCGTGGTCCTGATGGACTCGACCCTCATCCTCGATTACCTCGAAGCCAGCTGCGGCAAAAGCCTGCTGCCAAGCGATCTCAAACAACGCGCTAAGGCCCTGCGCCTGATCGGCCTGAGCCTCGCCGCCTGCGAAAAAGCCGTGCAGCTTTACTACGAACGCAACCTGCGCCCGGCCGACATTCAATATCAGCCGTGGGTCGAACGCGTCGAAGGCCAGCTCGCCGCCGCATTTACCGCGCTGGAAAAAGAACTTGAACACAGTGACTTGCCTGTCGACGGCTCCCTCGCCCAGGCCGGCATCAGCCTGGCGGTTGCCTGGAGCTTCACCGAACTCGTCGTACCCGATCAGATCGACGCAACACGCTTTGCGCGTATCGCCGAGTACACCGCCTACGCAGAAGGCACCGATGCGTTCATCAACACACCGATGAACTGATCATGAGCTCCACCGACACCGCCGCCCCGGCGTTAAAGGAAATCTTCAACGCCGAGCGCTTGCAGCACATCGCTGACGAAATGAGCGCGGTGTACCCGGCGTTCAAGGCCAGGACGTTTCTCAAACATGCCCAGGACGGACTCGCTGAACTATCAGTGATGCAGCGCATGGCGCGTGTCAGCGAAAGCCTGCATGCCGTGCTGCCGCTGGACTACGAAGATTCCCTCGAAGTGCTGTTCGAACTCGCGCCACGGCTGAACAGCGGATTCGTCAGCATGTGCCTCCCACACTACGTCGCGAGCTATGGCGCCCATGCGTTCGACACCTCAATGGACGCGCTGAAGTACTTCACCACCTTCGGCTCCTCCGAATTCGCCATCCGCTACTTTTTGCGCAGCGACCTCGAGCGCTCGCTGGAACGAATGCACGACTGGACCCGAGACGAAAACCACCACGTTCGACGCCTAGCCAGCGAAGGCAGCCGCCCTCGCCTGCCATGGTCATTTCGCCTGGAAGCGGTGCAGGCTGATCCGCGGCTGGCCGCCGGGATACTGGATCGGTTGAAGGCGGACGAGAGCTTGTACGTCCGCAAGTCGGTGGCGAATCATTTGAATGACGTGACGAAGGTGCATCCGGAGTGGGTGCTGGACACGATTGAAGGTTGGTCGCTGGACAACAAGCATACGGCCTGGATTGCCAAGCATGCGCTGCGCAGTTTGATCAAACAGGGCGACGTGCGCGCGCTGACGGTGATTGGCGCAGGGGCGAAGGCTGAGGTTGAGTTGTTGGATGTGCGGGTCGAGCCGGCGGTGGTGAGGTTGGGGGAAGCGATTACTTTGTCGTTTACGGTGAAGTCCATGGTGGCGCACGAGCAAAGGCTGGTGATTGATTATGCGATTGAGTATGTGAAGGCGAATGGCGGGGTTTCGAGGAAGGTTTTCAAGTTGAAGACTCTGGGATTAGCGGGTTTCGGGACTGAGGTAGTGCGACGGAATCAAGTCATCAAGGATTTTACGACGCGCAAGCATTTTGCCGGGCGACATGGGGTGCAGGTGATGGTTAATGGAGAGGTGCTGGGGAGTGCGGCGTTTGAGGTTTTGATTTGAGGTGAGTTGTTTATTCACCAAAAGAGCCGGTAGCGGATCAGTGCACTGGCAGCCGTGAATCGACATTGCGCGCGGCGGCACAGTGGACGACTCACGGCTTCAGCGCTTACCAACTTCCGTACGGGATGCCGAATTTCTCGATATAGCGCTTGGACTTTTCGCTGACGGGATAGGCGTAGCGTCCACCGTTTTTTCCAAGCTCCGGCCCTAGCGGCTCAATCTCGCCTTGCGCTCGAGCAACCTTTATCGGTCGATGACATGAGTCTCTCACCCACACCTGAACAACACCGCCCGGAGCAAGTCCCAAGTAAACAGAGGCCATGAAGCGTGCTGTCCTGTCAGGTCTCTCGGGGCACCGTTGACTGGTAGAAGTCACCATTATCTGTCTGGCATTCTCTGGAATATCCACCCACGCTTGCCACGTTTTCTGTTCAACGATTGATTGCCAGCGAACATAGATACGAATGGGTAGATCGGCCCCCACCACTCTTTTACCGCTGCCCCCCACCCCTGTCCAGCCGCGAGCAGAGTCAGTACCGTTTTCAGGCTCTCCGCCCGCAGCAGTCCCTCCACCGGTTCTAAAGAAAACTTTGCCGGTTATGTCCTGCACCGAACTGTCCTCCACCCATACCTTCATGTAATCGGGCTCAGTGAAAGCCAGCTCCCACCATTTCGACTTTGGATCGCTCTTGGCTGAGAGCAGATCAGAAGACTGGCAACCCGTTATGCATACGCCAAGTAGCAGGGCGACAAATAATTTCATTACCAAAGAGTCCAGTCAGGTACGTGAGGATGCTGCACGCGAATCGCGTCTGCGGTGGGCGCATTGATATAGACGGCGCGGACTCCGCTGCCGTCTCTTCTTCCAAGAGGGTGATTCCAATTTGCGGACATGTGAATGTATTTCAACTTCAGCAGGTTCTCCTCTTGCTGAGTTGTGGTGTAGTCACCTGCGACAAATCGGTCGCACAACGCCTGAAGCTCTGACGGGACCGCCAAAGCAGCCGTGGCTGGAATATCATCGAAGCGAACCCCCTTCTCTTTTGCCAAGCTATGCATCACCCGAAGATATACCCTCGACAACAACCCGCTTACGGGACGTTTGAGTTGCAGAGCTGCATAAACGCGCTTTCTACGGGGACTGAGCCGGTCCTGTTGATCCACGGGCAGGAGAAGCGCGTCCGGCGTAACAATTTCCAGCAGATCTTCGGGCCACCCCCTTGAGATCCACTCATTTTTAATGACCATGGCATCGCGGTAGATCGACGTAGTAGATACATCGGTAAACTTCGAGACCTCAAGCGTTTGCATTGGACTGACCAGTACACACTCTTCAATGTCATCGCGGTAACCGCCGCCGATGTCGGAATGCACCCCTGGAAGAATGACTTCCAAGTGGTCGGCTTTAACGCGACTCAATGCGAAATTAGCGCGATATTCGTCCCGCGCCGACAGCTGAACGACGTCAGTAAAAAACCGCCGGTCGAGGTATAGCTTGATACCCGTGGCCACAGGACTTTTAACGTTGCCAAGATTCGACCAGCCAGCAACCGACGGCACAGTGTCGAACAGCCCGATGAATCCCATGTTGATGCTGCCTTGGTACTGATCGATGAAGGTGCGACTAAAGTCGCTCGCATTGTTGCGCAATACATCTCCGAGTGGCCCTTGTTTTCCGCGGACGACTGCATTGGCAAAATGCCTCGCGGCAGCTGCGCCTCGACTAAATCCGAACGTATCGAAAGTCAGCGAAGTAATTTCACTGTTTGGATTTTCGTTAATTACATCTTCAATACGCGATTTGATCTCGCTAAATGATTGTTGGACACGACCCGCTATACCCGTGTCTCCGCGGCCGGTGCCCGCTCCGAATGTACTGTCCTCTTCTCCCGATTGAGTGCCAATCCCCTCTATGTACACCCTGCGAAACGCCCGCTTGTGCGAGCCGTCTCCTTCGGCTTTCTGAGGTGCGACGTACAGTTCGCTCAGTTTGTACACGTTGGTTGTTTCATTGGCATAGCTACTATCTGGATTGCGCATATAGGGCTTGCAACTGGCATCGATATCCTCAGGCGCAATTGGATGCTGAGCACCACACAACAACCCCGCAGTAGAGTTGTTCGCATTGTTGCCCGTGCCATCGAAGAAAACCCCGATCCTCAACGCAATTCCGATTTTCTCAGGCGCGCGCGCAGGCTCTTTCCCATGCTTCTCATACTCGGCCCAATGCTGGGCGTGTATGTCGACGGGTTTGGCTTCTTCGTAGCGATAGTTTTTCGGCGGGTTTGGAACGTAGCCACTCAATCCTTGATTCCTTCTGATCCTTGAAGAACGGCCAGAAGGGTGACAGCCGGGAGGGGGCGGTGCAAGCCGTGGCGGTGTGCCAGCCATGGAGCGTCAGTGCGAGCAGGCTCACTCCCAAAAAGGAATGAGCCTGGCTGGGGATGGCGGGTCAAATCGACCGCTGATTCACCCGCGCCATCAACTGTTCAGCACTTTCCTTGCGCTCGGAATAGCGGTCCACCAGGTGCGCCTGCTGCCCACGCAGCAGCACGGTGAACTTGACCAGTTCTTCCATCACATCCACCACACGATCGTAAAACGGCGAGGGTTTCATTCGCCCTGCTTCGTCGAACTCCATATAGGCCTTCGGCACCGAGGATTGGTTGGGGATGGTGAACATGCGCATCCAGCGGCCGAGGACGCGTAGTTGGTTGACCACGTTGAACGACTGCGAGCCGCCGCAGACTTGCATCACCGCCAGGGTTTTGCCTTGGGTCGGGCGCACAGCGCCGAGTTCGAGTGGGATCCAGTCGATCTGTGCTTTGAACACGGCGGACATCGCGCCGTGGCGTTCTGGCGAGCACCAGACCTGGCCTTCCGACCACAACACCAGATCGCGCAATTCCTGCACCTTGGGATGGTCGACCGGGACGTCGTCGGGCAATGGCAAACCGGATGGGTTGAAGATCCGCGTTTCGGCGCCAAAGTGTTCGAGCAGGCGCGCGGCCTCCTCGACCAGCAAACGGCTGAACGAGCGCTCGCGGGTCGAGCCGTAGAGAAGAAGGATGCGCGGTTTGTGTTCGCCGACATTCGATGGCTTAACAGCGTCGATCAGGCTTGCGTCGAGGTTGGGCAAATGATTTGTCATGAAGCCTCCTTACAGCGTGCCGATGCGATCGAGTTCGGCTTTCAGTTGCTCACGACTGAGCGAGTGAAACGGCAGATCGAAGAAGGCTTGGCAGCGTTCACCGATGCGCATCAGAGTGGCTTGGAATGCAGCGTCGATTGCCGCTTCGTCGCCCTGCACTTCGGACGGATCTTCCAGTCCCCAATGCGTTTTCAGTGCGGGACCGAAATACACCGGGCAGGTTTCGCCGGCGGCTTTGTCGCAAACAGTGATGACGATAGCTGGCGTTTTTTTTGCGAAGGCATCGTTGCCTTTACTGTGCAACCCGTCGATGGCGATACCGTGCTTTTGCAACGTCGACAGGCTGCGCGGCAGGACCTGGCCTTTGGGAAAACTGCCGGCACTCACCGCTTGGAAACCAGCGGGAGCCAGGTGATTGAACATGGCTTCGGAAAGAATGCTGCGGCAGCTATTGGCCGTGCACATGAACAGGACTCGCATCGATGCGCTCCGTAGAAAGTGGAAGATTCAGCAGCAGGCGCGTTCGCGCACGGGTCGGCCATCCATGTTTTGCAGGCGCGCGGCGTTGTCCTTGAGCCAATCGGCATTGGCCTTGGATGTCAGCTGAAGGATTTCGCCGATCCATGCCGGCAGTTTCGGATTGAGGCGGTAATACACCCACTGGCCCTGACGGCGGTCGAGCAGCAAACCGTTACTGCGCAGTTGCGCGAGATGACGGCTGATTTTCGGCTGGCTGTCGTCGAGCGCACACATCAACTCGCAAACGCAGAGTTCACCTTGCTCGGCGATGAGCAGGATGGCGCGGACGCGGGTTTCGTCGGCGAGGCTTTTGAAGACTTCGGTGGGGGTGATCATGGTGATCGGCTCGCCATATGCGGGAAATCGAATATACGGATATCCATATATTTATCAACCCGCGAAAGCAGCCACGGCGAATAACCCTGTGGGAGCGAGCCTGCTCGCGAAGGCGGTGGGTCAGGCGAGGTTTGCGTATCAGATACACCGCTTTCGCGAGCAGGCTCGCTCCCACAGGGGGATTTGGATGCGCCAGGTTTAACCGCGTAAAAGCCCCTGCTCGGCCTCACACAACCCCACCACATAATCCCAGACCACCCGCAGCCGCACGGATTTGTGCAGCTCCCGGCGGGTGCTGATCCAGTAGCTGCGCTCGATGCTTTCATCCGGCAACAGTGCCACCAGATCCGGGTCGGACGCGGCCATGTAACACGGCAGCACGGCGATGCCCAACCCCGAGCGCGCCGCTTCCTGTTGGGCAATGACGCTGGTGCTGTGAAACACCACGCGCGGGCTGCGGCAGAAGCTGTTGAGGAACATCAGTTCCTGACTGAACAGCAGGTCGTCAACGTAACCGATCCACGCATGCCGGCCCAGGTCTTCACGGCTGTGCAGCGGCGGTGCCTTGTCGAGGTAGGTTTGGCTGGCATACAACGCGAGTCGATAGTCAGTCAGCTTGCGCGTGACCAGCATGTCGGCGGATGGCCGTTCGAGGTGGATGCTGATTTCCGCTTCGCGGTTGAGGATGCTGACAAAGCGCGGTACGGCAACCAGTTCCACTTCCAGCCCGGGATAGCGCTCGAACAAGCCGATCATGCGACTGGCGAGGAATTTGATGCCAAGTCCTTCGGTGACGCCGACACGGATCTTGCCCAGCGGCGCGGTGGACTGGGTGATTTCTTCCTGCGCCAGCAGCGCGACGTTTTCCATCGCCTCGGCGTGCTTGAGCAGGGCCTCTCCCGCCGGGGTCATTTCATAGCCTTGGGCGTGCTGGACGAACAGCGCCGTGCCGAGGCTTTTCTCGATCGATTCAATATGCCGCGCCACCGTCGCGTGGGTGGTGTTGAGCCGGCGCGCGGCGGTGAGCAGGCGGCCGCTGCGTTGCAGCTCGAGAAAAAAGCGCAGGTCGTTCCAGTCGAACATGGCAGGTCCTTGTCAGCTATCGTCACTTCGGGCTGTTTGAAAACGCACAGCGGCTGCGCAAAAACTAACATTCTTTTAACGAAAGCTAACAACTAGAGTGTCCGACAATAAAAACAAAAAGCGAGGTCAGGGCATGCAGACGTCCCTGGATGAATTCGACTACATCGTGGTCGGCGCCGGCCCCGCCGGGTGCTTGCTGGCCAACCGGCTCTCAGCGGATCCACAGCAACGGGTGTTGCTGCTCGAAGCCGGCGGACGCGACAACTACGCCTGGATTCACATTCCTGTGGGTTACCTGTTCTGCATCGGAAACCCGCGCACCGACTGGTGCTTTAAAACCGAACAACAACCGGGCCTCAATGGCCGCGCGCTGAGTTATCCGCGCGGCAAGGTGCTGGGCGGCTGTTCGTCGATCAACGGCATGATCTACATGCGCGGCCAGGCCGGCGACTATGACGGCTGGGCGGCGGCGGGCAATCCGGGCTGGGCCTGGAAAGACGTGCTGCCGCTGTTCAAACAGAGCGAAAACCACTTTGCCGGCGGCGCTGAATTTCATGGCGATCAGGGTGAATGGCGGGTCGAGCAGCAGCGCCTGTCGTGGCCGATTCTGGATGCCTTTCGCAGCGCTGCCGAGCAAAGCGGCATCGCCAGCATCAATGACTTCAACCAGGGCGACAACGAGGGCTGCGGCTACTTTCAGGTCAACCAGAAAGCCGGGGTGCGCTGGAACGCGGCCAAGGCCTTTTTGAAACCGCTGCGCAGCCGGGCGAACCTGACCGTGCTGACCGGCGTCGAGGTTGATCGTGTGTTGCTGGAGGACGGCCGCGCGGCGAAAGTCAGCGCGCAGCATGAAGGCCAGACCAGACAGTTCAAGGCGCGCAAGGAGATTGTCTTGTGCGCCGGCTCAGTCGGCTCGCCGAGCATTCTGCAGCGCTCCGGGATCGGTCCGCGGCCGCTGCTCGAACGCTTAGGGATAGGCGTGATTCATGAGCTGCCGGGGGTCGGCGGCAACCTGCAGGATCACCTGCAACTGCGCCTGATCTACAAGCTGGAAAACGCCCGTACCCTGAACCAGATCGCCGGCAGCGTGTGGGGCAAGATGGGCATGGGCCTGCGTTATCTGTACGACCGCAGCGGGCCGCTGTCGATGGCGCCGAGTCAGTTGGGCGCATTCGCCCGCTCCGGCCCCGAGCAAACCTCGGCGAACCTGCAATATCACGTGCAACCGCTGTCGCTGGAGCGCTTTGGCGAGCCGCTGCACAGCTTCCCGGCGTTCACCGCCTCGGTGTGTGACCTGCGCCCGCAGAGCCGGGGCCGCATCGAGATTCGCTCCGCCGATCCGCAAGCGGCGCCGCTGATCCAGCCCAATTACCTCAGCCATCCAGAAGATCTGCGCGTCGCCGCCGATGCGATTCGCCTGACTCGGCGCATCGTCAGCGCCCCTGCCCTGCAAGCGTTCAAACCGGTCGAATACCTGCCCGGCGACAGCTTGCAAAGCGAAGAACAATTGCATGAAGCGGCGGCGAAAATCGGCACGACGATTTTCCATCCGGTCGGCACCTGCCGCATGGGCAACGACGGTGACGCAGTGGTCGATGCGCAATTGCGCGTGCATGGCGTGCCGGGTCTGCGCGTTGCCGATGCGTCGATCATGCCGAGAATTACCTCGGGCAATACCTGTTCGCCTACGCTGATGATTGCCGAGAAGGCGGCACAACTGATTTTGTCCAGACCTGTAGATATTTCCCCTGTGGGAGCGAGCCTGCTCGCGAATGCGGTAGCTCACTCAGCCTAGGAGTTGACTGGCAAAAAGCTTTCGCGAGCAGGCTCGCTCCCACAGGAATTACCACCAGACTCAGGCATCGCGCATTACCGGACACGCAACACCAGTGGAACAACAAAAACAATCACTGTGAGGGATACCGATATGTCAGAACAAGTTCAGCCGCTGGACGCTGCGGGCAGCGCCGAGACCAGCAACGCCACGCAGAAAGTCATCTTCGCCTCGTCACTCGGGACGGTGTTCGAGTGGTATGACTTCTTCCTCTACGGCGCCCTAGCAGCAGTGATCAGCAAGCAGTTTTTTGCCGGGGTCAATGACACCACCGCGTTCATCTTCGCGCTGATGGCATTCGCCGCCGGCTTCATCGTTCGGCCGTTCGGTGCGCTGGTATTCGGCCGTCTGGGTGACATGATCGGACGCAAATACACCTTTCTGGCGACGATCATTCTGATGGGCGTGGCGACGTTCTGCGTCGGCCTGCTGCCGACCTACGCCAGCATCGGCATCGCCGCGCCGATCATTCTGGTGGTGCTGCGCATGCTTCAGGGCCTGGCGCTCGGTGGCGAATACGGTGGTGCGGCGACCTACGTGGCCGAGCACGCGCCCATCGGCAAACGCGGCTTCCACACCAGTTGGATTCAATCGACCGCGACCCTCGGCCTGCTGCTCTCGCTGCTGGTAGTGCTCGGTTGCCGCTACTTCACCGGCGACCAGTTTGAGGTGTGGGGCTGGCGCATTCCGTTCCTGCTGTCGATCGTGCTGCTGGGTATTTCCACCTGGATTCGCCTGAGCCTGCACGAGTCGCCGGCCTATCTGAAAATGAAGGAAGAAGGCAAAACCTCGAAGGCACCGATCCGCGAATCATTCGGCAAATGGGAAAACCTCAAAGTAGTGCTGATCGCGCTGTTCAGCATCAACGCCGGGCAAGCGGTGACCTTTTACGCTGCGCAGTTCTATGTGCTGTTCTTCCTCACCCAGTTCCTGAAAATGGACCCGGCGGTGGCCAACAGTCTGCTGATCATCAGCGTGGTGATCGGCGCGCCGTTCTTTATCTTTTTCGGCTGGCTGTCGGACAAGGTCGGACGCAAACCCGTGCTGATGCTCGGCCTGCTGCTGGCCACCGCGCTGTACTTCCCGATCTTCAAATCCCTGGCCCATTACGCCAACCCGGCAATCGATCAGGCCAGCCGTCAGGCGCCGATCACCGTCCTCGCCGACCCCGCCACTTGCACCTTCCAGTTCGATCCGGTGGGCAAGGCCAAATTCGACAGCCCCTGCGACAAGGTCAAGACCTTCCTGGTCAAACAAGGCCTGCCCTACTCCAGCGTCGCAGCACCTGCGGGCAGCGCCGTGCAAGTGAGTGTCGGTGACGTGAAGCTGGATGGTTTTGATGAGGCGGCACTGCGCGGCGCGATCACCCTCGCCGGCTACCCGCAACAAGCCGATATGCAGCAGATCAACAAACCGATGATCGTCGCCCTGATCGTCGCCCTGATCATCATCTCCGCCATGTGCTACGGCCCGCTGGCCGCGTTGATGGTCGAACTGTTCCCGACGCGCATTCGCTACACCTCGATGTCGCTGCCCTACCACATCGGCAACGGCTGGTTCGGCGGATTCCTGCCGACGGTGTCGTTCGCGCTGGTGGTGTACACCGGGGATATTTTCTACGGGCTGTGGTATCCGGTGCTGATCACCGGGGTGAGCCTGGTGGTGGGGATGATCTGTCTGCGTGAGACGAAGAATATCGATCTCGACAAGAACTGAAAAACCCGCTGACACAATGGCGAGGGAAGCGATTCTCTCGCCATTTTTTTGCTCAGGCGTCCGCCTTGATCACTTCGAATTTCACCTGGTCCGGATAAAACGCCACGTAGTCGCGGATCGGTGCGACGGAGACCTTCGGGTTTTCGTACGTCCACACCGCGTTGGCACCCTCATGTCCGGGCACTTGCAGGCTGAAATAGTTGGCGTCGCCCTTGTACGGGCAATAGCTGGTGTGGTCGGTGCGGGCGAAGTATTTTTCGTCGATGTCTTCGCGCGGGATGTAGTACACCGGCGGATAGTTGGCCTCATTGAGGATCAGCGCGTGGGAGGACGCGGCGACCTGGATGCCGTGGAATTTCACCAGCAGGCAGCCGCTGAGTTGTTCAACGCTGATCACGGGGCTGGGGCTTTTCATGGGGTTCTCCTGAAGACGGCGAAGAGACCGGTTCAGGTATAGCTGATGGTTGCGCAGCTCGACTGGATTACGGCCGAACGGCTAAACCTCCTGCAACGCTTTTATCTGTATATCCATACAGATAAAAGTTGCTCGCGTCGCAGACTCCAGCCATCCTGTGCGCTCCCACAAACCAACCAGCGATGGTAGCTATGCGGCTGTACCTCTGTGAAAAACCTTCCCAGGCCAAAGACATTGCGGCCGTG